>CAITUY010000007.1 GCA_903895695.1 uncultured bacterium | reverse complement strand
TTCGTCGCAGTAGGCGCAGCCCGTGCACAGCTCGTTGAACGACTCCTTGAGGGCGGCTCGGATGCGTTGAAGGGCTTCAGGGGCCAGGGGCCGCAGCCCGTCGACGGCGCGCAGGGCCTCGGCCAACTGGGTCTCGTCGGCCATGCCGGCGAGGACCACGGTGATTCGCGGGTCATTGAAGAGGAACCGCAGCGCGCCTTCGACGACGGTCTCCCCGGGCTGGCTCTTGACGAAAGCGAAGCGTTGCGGGTGCTGGGGAATAATTCCGCCGCCCAGCGGGTTCATGACCACGACCCCCCGGCGGAGTTGCGCGGCGGCCTCGAGCGCCGCCTCGCGGTAGGCAAAATTCATGGCCGAGTACCCGAGCAGCACGCCCTCGAACGGGTAGTCGCGCAGGACCTCGGCGATGTCGTGGCCGTTCATGTGCGAGGAGACCACGATGTGCTTCACCAGGCCCTCGGCCTTCAGCTTCTCGAACCCCTTCAGGGCGCCCGCCAGCTTGCGCTGCGCGTAGGCGTCGGGAGTGATGAGGCACCACATGTGGTAGAAGTCGATGGCGTCGATTTGCAGCCGCTTGAGCGAGGTCTCAAAGTCGCGGCGCACTTCGTCGGGCGTGCCGCCGAAGGTCTTGCTGGCGACATAAAAAGGCCGCTGCGCCCGGGTCTTGAGCATTTCCTTGAAAGCCAGGCCCATGACTTCCTCGGAGCGCCCGTAACCGATGGCAGTGTCGAAGTAGGTGACACCGGCATCGTAAGCCGTCTTGACCAGCGCCGCACAGCCATCGGCATCCAATTCCTGGGGGAACCGCATGCCGCCGAATCCAAGGGCCGACACCTTTACGCCTGTCGAGCCGTATTCGCGATAGATCATCTCAACTCTCTCCTGTTGTTGGGGCGATGATGATACCCAACCCCGGCGTCAATGTCAGGCAGGAAGGTGAGAAAAATCGCGTCCCTACAGCACGTGGAACAGCCTGTGCCCTCGCAAGGCCTTGTCGAAAGTCACCGTGCGCGCCACGCCGAGACGGCCATTCGCGCGACCGATCAGATAGTCTGCGAAGTCGCCCTTGCCGACGCGATAGTCGGCCCAGGCGCTCCAGACGGTCTCCTTGTCCGGTACCTGGAATTGGGCTGTGCGCAGGATTCGGTCGAGAACCGCCGCCACGTCGCTGCGCCCATAGTCATAGGCTGTTTCCAGAACCCATACCAGTTCGCACAGTACGACCGGATGGATCAGCAACGGTTCGCCCTTTGCGAGGGCCTCCTCGACGATCAGCGAAGCCTTCTTCGACTGGTCGGGGTCGTCATGGGTCAGGTAGCGAACCAGAACGTTCGTGTCCAGGCCCGTCATGGCAACGAACCTCCTCGCTGTCGAATCGCCTGCCGCATACGGTCCAGCGAGACCGGCTTCCTTCCCGGCTTGTGCAGAAGGCCCTTGAGGCTGCGCACATCTTCAATGGCGGGCCGCATCAGTACGTCGCCGCCCTCCTGGACCAGGAAGTCCAGTGTGTCCCCCTGATGCAGGTGCAAGTAGTCCCGGATGGGCTTGGGGATGACCAGTTGCCCTTTGCTCGTCAGCGTTGCCGTGGCCATGGGTTCCTCCGTTGTCTTACATAGGTAACTTTTTCTTACATAAGCGTAGGAATATTGGAGGGCTTTGTCAAGGGCACGGCGTGCGACCGTGATCTTCGCGAACCCCATCTACGCACGACTAATCGGGGAGTTCGAAGAGGTGAATGGCAAGTTCGACGGCCGACTCAGGGAAGTCGTGGCTGACATGCAGAAGGCGTTCATGAAAGCGGCTTGAGTCAACCGGTTGCCTTTGGCCGCGGCGACGCCGTGCCGGCCTGCGACTCATAGCCGGCGATGACGTCGAACAATTCGTCGTCGATGCCGTTCTGGCGGAGCCGGTGGAAGCTGCGGCCGAGATCGTCCAGGAGTTCCTCGATATTCTTGTCCGCCCGCTGCATGGCCGCCAGCCGGCTCGCATTCTCGCTGGCCAGCGATTCCGCGCAGGCCCTGAAGAGCGAGACGAACAGATACTCCCTGAGCTTCCCCCCATCAGTTGGACAACTTCAGGGCTGAACTAAGATACAATGTTGGCTCGATATTCCTATGGTTTTGGTCCCTCCTTTTTCCACCCCAAAGGGTGGACCTATAGCATTGGAATTGGTGGTGGGCAGGCTGGCCCGATAGACAGTCGCGGGGGTTTGGTAGGCCAGCGCCTGATGGGGGCGGTGGCTGTTGTAGAACGGGAAGTAGCGC
>CAITUY010000006.1 GCA_903895695.1 uncultured bacterium | reverse complement strand
CGCTCCAGCTACAGGTCTGACCAATCTCCTTTACGAGGTCATTGCCTCACACGACAGATTCAGCCTGTAACCTGTCTACCCCATCAGTCCTTGCCTGATAGGGTAATGCCATCCGAAGAAAAATTCATACCATCTCCTTTAGCGTTTGTTTAGGTAACGGTGCTGCTTTGGAGGCACAGTACGAGATTGGGGTGGCCATAGACCATGGGGTAAAACCCTACTGCACGGGGAGTAAAACCTCAGGCAAACATCACGGTCGGGTCGGGTTGTGAAATCCATGGACCCGGGTCATCGCGCTGACCCCTGCGGCTGCCGGCTACACGTAAGGAGCCAATAGGCGCGCCATTCCATCACGCAAACGGATCGGCAACGGGCGGCCGTCCACTTCCGGGAGCGTGACCCGATGGGCGTCCCGGCGCTTGATTTCGACCAGTTGCTCGAGACGCGCGGCGAGTTCAGAGTCATAGCATTCCATGTCAAATTCGAAATTCAGGCGCAAACTCCGGGCGTCCCAGTTAGCCGAGCCCAACAATACCCAGCAGCCGTCGAGAACCATCAGTTTGGAATGATCGAACGGAGGTGGAGTGAGCCAGAGCCGGCACCCATGCGTCAGCACCTGCCACCACATCGCCCGGGAGGCCCAATGAACAAAGGGCAGGTTGTTGCGCGCGGGCAGCAGGATGTCCACCTCCACGCCGCGCATGGCCGCCAGGTTCAAAGCGGAGACCACCGCCGGATCCGGCAGGAAATACGGCGTCAGAATCCTGACGGACTGCCGGGCGATCGAGAGCGCCCCCAACAACGTCCATCGGAGCTTCTCAAAATCCTCATCCGGGCCGTCTGTCACGCCGCGCGCCAACACCGTCCCGGACCGCTCCAGCTTTGGAAACCACGCCTCCCCGCGAAGGGATTCGCCGGTCGTGAAGTTCCAGTCGTCGGCGAAAGCTTCCTGCAAATGAGCCACAACCGGTCCTTGCACCCGGAACTGGAGATCCTGCACCGGTCGCAACGGCTGCCGGCTTACGCAATGCCCGTCGCGGATATTCATGCCGCCGGTAAAACCCAGGCCCCCGTCCGTCACCAGAAGTTTGCGGTGCGTTCGCAGGTTCAGTGACATCAGGTGCCAGAGGTTGGATGACGGCATGAACCGGGCGTGCCGCACCCCTTCGTGGCGCAAGGTCCGCAGGATGGACGGCCGGGAATACCGCGCCCCGGCGGCGTCCACCAGCACGCGGACCTCCACGCCCCGCCGCGCGGCCTGACCGAGGGCTCGCGCGAACGCCAATCCGGCTTTGTCCCGATCGAAGATATAGGTTTCAAGCGCCACGCTGCGGCGTGCGTGGCGGATGGCCTGGAGCATGGCGGGGTACGCGGCGTCCCCGTTCACCAGGGGTTCGATCCGATTACCCGGCAGCAGGGGCCGCTCGACCACCCTCTCCACCAGGCGGGCCAGTATTTCCAGGTGTCCCGCCTGGTCCGGCAAATGACGGTGCAGTTCCTCGGGCAGACAAGCTGCCTCGGTGGCCTGCGCACGGTACCGTTCCAGATTCCCGCGTAACGACGTGGCCTGCCGGCGAATCCGGTTGACGCCGAAGAAGAGATACACCACAGCGCCCACGAGCGGCATCAGCCAGACAAGCCCAATCCACCCTATAGCCGAGCGCGAATCGCGTTTGTAGAGAATCACGTGAGCGGACGCCACGACCGACAGCAGCAGGGCAAACCCCGTCAGGACTGGGTGCCAGGCCTCGTGCACGCCGGCCCAGAGATGCGATGCGAATGGCATCCGCAAGAAGTATTACAAACCCTGCTTGCCAGCAATTCATTCCTTTCGCTACGCCTGCTTGCTGGTTGCCAAGTCGCCCGGTGCATTTGTGTCTAGGGTTGACGCTGGGGGACCATAGCCCGGGAAGCCGTGCGGAATGCCAAGCAGGCCGGAAATTTCCGCCAACGTCGAGGCCGCCAACACCTTGCGGGCGATTTCATCGACGGCCGCGGCATCGATCTGCTGAATGAGGTGCTGCACCCGGAGAATCCGCCGCGGCGGGACGGTCAATGCGGTGATGCCTATGCCGATCAAAACCGGTATCAGCGCGGGGTCCTGCGCCATGTCGCCGCACAGTGAAAGAGGCTTGTGATGATGCCGGGCCGCCTCCACGACCGCCCTGATGGCCCTGAGGATTGACGGGTGCCAGGGAACATACCACTCGGCTACCTGTTCGTTCGTGCGATCGACGGCAAGCATGTGCTGCACAAGATCGTTGCTGCCGATGGATAGAAAATCCGCTTCCTCCGCCAGGGCGTCAGCAATGCCGATTGCGCACGGCAGTTCGATCATGGCGCCCAACTCGGGCCGCGACTGATGCGGGACATTCGTGGCCTTGAGATCCCGTATGGCCGCCTCGACCAGCTCGCGGGCATGACGGAAACTGTCGACGGACGATACCAGCGGGAACATGACCTTGAGGGGCCGGTCGTGCGCCGCTCTCAAGAGGGCGCGGACCTGCGTGCTGAAGATTTCCCGATGGCGGTAGGCGAATCGCATCCCGCGAAGTCCCAGGAATGGATTCGACTCTTCCGCGGCGAGGAAGTACTCGGGGATCTTGTCGCCGCCGAGGTCGAGGGTGCGAAAGATGATCTCGCGACCTTCCATTTCCTCGATGACCTTGCGGTAGATGGTGTGCTGCTCGTCTTCTGAAGGAAAGCCGTTGTGGATCAGAAAGGGCATTTCGCTGCGGTAGAGGCCCACGCCTTCGGCGCCCAGTTTACGAGCCGTGGCGGCCTCGCTGACAAGGCCGATTGCGGTCAGCAGGCGGATACGGCGGCCGTCGCTCGTCAGTGTCTGGGGCCGGATGACGCCATCGGGCGTCAAGGCCTTGCCCCGCGTCTCCAACAGGCACCCGTAACGCGCAAGGATATCCGTGCCGGGGTTCGTGTAGACGGTGCCGTGGTTAGCGTCCATCAGGAGGGCAGTCCCGGTGCTGATATCCTCCATCAGTTCGGCACTGGCAAAAACCATGGGCATTTCGAGACTTTGTGCAAGGACGGAGATGTGCGCGGTGACTCCGCCTGTGGTCAGGATAATGCCTTCCGCTCTCTGGGCCACCAGTCGCAACATATCCGACGGGAACAACATGGGTGTGATCAGGATCCGGCCGTGGTAATCGGTGTTCGGCCCGGCGTCAGCCTGGTGCGCCAGATTCGCCAGGAGGCGTCGGGCGATGTCGTTCAAGTCGTCGACTTTTTCCCTGAAGCGGAGATGGGTGCTATGCGCGAATATGCTGACATACTCTTTCGTGACCCCTCTGATGGCGTCCTGCACGGCGGCCCCGCTTTCGATGCCGCTCTGGATCTTGCCGGTGAACGCGTCGTCGTCAAGGATTGCGAGATGCGAGGCGAAGATGTCCGATATCGGTTCGGCAATCCCTTCCCGAATGCGTTGCTGGAATTCGCGAAGTTGTTCGCTTGTCAGCCGAACGGCGCGCTGGAAATCGGCGAGCGTGTGCTTTACGCCGTTCCCGATGGAGTTGTCCGCAAGACTGTCGGGCAGCGTGGTTAGGACGACTGCCGTGCCCATTACGACGCCGTCCGCCACTGGTTTCCCCGTTATCGTGCGTTGTTCTTCGACCGGTTCCGACAGTGTCGTCTTGCGATCCGCAAGCATTTGTTTCGTCAGGGTCATCGTTTCCAGATGTGAGTGCTGTACCTTAGTACACCGCCAATCCTAGTCGGCTTTGTCCTGCGCGGACCATGGGGTGTTACCCTACCGCGGCTTGGCTGGCTGGGTCGCGCCGGGCTTCGGCATGCGATCGGGACTGTGGACGGAAAGGATGACGTTAGCGCCAGCGGCGCTCGTACCCGTAGGGGCGCAGCGGTCTGTGCCAGTAGCCGGGGTGCCAAACCCAGCGGTCCCCGAACCAGACCCAGGCGCCTGCAATCCATATAAAGCCAGGATCCGGCGCTACAACGACCTGTTCGACCACCGGCGCCGGCGCCGCGTAACCTACGACACCCGCTGCTTGGGCGGCCTGAATCTGGGATGGCGTGTTGATCATGAAGTCGATGATCTTCTCGCTCACCCCTGCGGTCTTCAGATCCACGATGTCCGCTGTGGTGAGGTGATAAACCGTGCGGGAGTTGCGAATCTGGCTGATGACGAGATCGTCGCTGACCCCGGCCTTTGTCAACGCTTTTACGTCAATTATCGTCAACGGCTGACTTTGTTCGAGCCGTTGCAGGGTCTGCGGGGCTTGCGCCCTAAGTTGGGCCTCCTGGGTCTGATCCATGCCGTGCCCGATGATACCACCGACCACGGCGCCCACGGCGGCGCCGACCAGCGAGCCGGGGCCCGGGTGCCGCCCCATGCTGCCGGCGATGGCGCCCGTTGCCCCACCGGCCAACGCGCCGGAGGCCGTATAGTCCGGGTTGCCGGAAGGGGACATGCAACCCGTTGTCGAAATTCCCAATAACGCGACTGCCAACCAGTACCGCCACTGTTTCATGGTTCTCAGCTCCTTGGGGTATAGAACGAATGTCAGAGGTGACTTATTGCGTCTGCTGAAGCCCAACGGAGCACAGCCATGCCGCAACCCAGGGGTGGGGCGGGTCCTGGTTGCGTCTGCCCGGCAGGTTACGTATCGGCCCTACTTCTCCCATACTGCGCTCGAAACACCCTCGTCCGGGACCAGTGTCCACTCGCTGTCCGGATCGAAGGACTTCATCGATCCCGCAATCCGGCATGTCTTTTCACCAAGGTCACGCTGAAACAGTTTGCCGTCCTGATTGATGATGAAGGTCATGATGCCCGAGTGGTCCCAGTGCTCGGGATATGCCACGAGCGCGAACCCTGCCGTCATGTCTCCGTGGCTCAGGTAATCCAGGCTGCCGCCGGGCGCAGCCTTGCCTTGCCGGGTCAGGATTCTGAAGTAGTAACCATGAAACGGCTGCGGTCCCTTGCCCTTCGGCGTGGCATAGCCCTCGGCGTGGGCTTCCGCTACCAGCGGGCCGAAGGGGCTGGCCGGTTCGTTCGGCGCCGAGTCCCAATAGAGTCCATCCTTCTTCCCGGGCGTGCTTTTGAATTTCTGTGCGTATTTCATCCCACCCGCCGCGGTCGGATTGGCGCTGGCGTATTGCCGTTGCGCGATCACGTAGGCCCGGCAGACGCCGATGGCATGAAGCTCGTTCTTCCCGATATGCCGGTTGACGATCTCCTCCTTACCGGCCGCCGTGTCAAAGCGCCATTGCCCGTCAACCTTCACGAGTGGAATCGGCATCGGCCAGTTGTTCGTGCCAATCTCAACGGTGACTTTATCCTCGCCTTCTTTGACGGGCGTGCAACCTTGCGCAATGGCGGCGGCGAACTTTTGCGCATGGTTCGCATCCTGTACCTCGTCGCCGGTCAACAGGGCGCGGTATTCCGGGCCGAAGAGGGTGTTCAAGGCCGATTGATTGGCTGTTGCGGCCGCTGCCTGTAGTGCCTTTATGGCTTCATCGGATGATGCGAACGACGGTTGGGTGGCCGTTGGTTTCTGGTGAGCGTCCTTCGGCTCCGCGGCCCGAAGGCCCGTCGGGAGCACACCCGAAATGCCGGCCAACAAGGCGAGTGTCAAGAGACTGCGAATACGTGTCGATGGGTTCGAGAGGTTCATAGGTTTGTCCGGTCTGGTTTTGTTCAATGTGTTGTGGAATTACGAGTTATCGGTGCCACCTGCCGTGTGCCGCCGAGCGACTTGCAAAGCCGCGATGACTATAGGCGTGCACATCGCGTCCGTGATCATAGAAGCCACCGAAGAAGATCACCGGGGGCTCGGGCACAAACACCGGAACGCCATAGCCTCCGTCCACAAACCCCACGCAGCCTGTCAGGGCCGCCAGGAGCACAAGCCCGAACCCAATCTTGATGCGGTGAACCGTACTGCTTGTCCTAGTCATGCGTTTTGCCTCCATTCTGTATCGATCAGGTCGCGATCGTCATGAATTGGGTCACCCCGTTCATGAAGATCGGTTGGAAACAGATGCCGTTGAACTGGTATGCGACGTTGCCGTTGACGTTGACTTGTACGGCCCCCGGGGGAAGCTCCGGAACTACCACGCCGATCGGCGGTGCGGTAATGACGAATCCGCCGTCCTGCTGCACGTAGAAGGCGCCGCCCGCGTAGTAGTAGGCGACATTCCCGGCGTCGATTTGAACGGCACCGTCGGGCAACCCCTGGACAACCGCGCCGACCGGCGGGTAAACCACTTGATAGTCATTGCCCGCCTGTTGGTAGTACATGCCGTCGTCGTAAAAGTAGGGCGTCCCGCCTACGAAGAGACGCACATAGCCCGGCCGCAGGCCGTGGTATCGCGCGCCATAGACAAAGCCGTGCCAGAACTGGGGGCGACGGACGTCCACATCCACGTCGCGATGCACGAAGACATGCTGGCGGACGTCCGTTTCGCGCTGCACCTGGACGGGACGCTGAACGACATGCGTGTCGACGTGCCGTATCGTTCCGTGATTGGCGCGGTCGACGGTGCGGCGCACTTCCGGCGCGCGTGCCGGCGCGCTTCGCGGCGCCGCTTCGGCTTTCGGTCCGCGTTCATTCTTCTGCGATTCTTTCGGGTGCTGGGCATAGATCAGCGGGAGGGCCGCAAGGAAGGCCAGCAGACCGACCGCGATGTTTCTGACGGAAGCAGTAGTGACGGATTTCATGGTCATTTGCCCTCACTTTTGCGCGCTTCGTTTGCGCTCTTAATCTCCGACACATCGATCTTCGTCACTCCGTGCGGCGGCTCGAAGGTGAACACGAAGTCCGGCAGCTTGGTTTGTAAATCCCAACGGGACAGGATCGCCGTGTATTGCGGCGAACCCTCCTCGTCCTTGTAGGTGATGACGAGCTTCCGGGGCAACGGCGTGGCGCCCTGCTCGATCCAGATCTGCCAATCGATCGTGGCCTGTGAGAAAGCAAGGTGGTCGCAGGGAACGCCAAGAACGGTCACCGGTCCGAGCTCAATCCCGGAAACGACATTGCTGATCGCGTTTCGGTACGGATCGCTGACGATCAGGTCCTCCAGCGGCATGGTGATTCCAAAACGTTCGCAGGCGACGTCGAGGGCTTCGTCGAGCGAAGCGGGGGCGGGGATGGCGCCGTAGAAGTTGTGGACGCGGTTGAGCAGGGTGATCGCCGTGCCGTCGTAATACAGCGCGCGATTGTGGCGGGTGGACCGCACTTCCGCGTGGAGTCGGTTCGGGCGGCGTACTTGCAGATCGATCGTCCGGCCCGCCTGGACTCTCAGTCCCGAGGAGAGTTGGACGTCCTGCCAGACCTCGGCGTTTACCGAGTAGAACGGCGCCTGAGCCAGAAAGTCGCCCATGCGTCGCAGCAGGGCATCGGCATGGGCGTCGATGGCGGGTTTCTCGGCTGTCGGCGGGGCGTTGGTAGCCGGGGGCGCTTCTTCGACAGGCGCGGCGATGGCCGGCAGACCCGCGAAGGCGCAGGCGACAAACGCCAGCCGGATGAACGGCCCTACAAGCTTCGGTTGCGTTGGGGGATTACTTCGCATGGTTTTGTCTCCGTTGTTTCGACCTATGATCAGGGCGTGTCGTAAGTATCGCGAGGAACCTTAGCGCCGTGGACTTCCTGCCCGCCATGGGGTATTACCCTACCTGGGCCCACGGCGGCCAACTCGGGACCGATAACACTTGGCCGCTATCAGTGATTCCGCAGGAAGCGTACTTCGGCGCGCAGACGTTCAACCTCGTCGAGCAAATCGAACATCGTCTTGATCCAGGTCATTTCGATGCCGTGAACCGCGAACGCGAAAGTCGGGGTGCTGAGCGAACTTGATTCGTAAGTACAGGTTGCCCGCGTTGCCCCCGCCAGTGCCTTCCTGCCCCTGGCCCGTGAGGCGGATCAGTTGTCCTTCGCGAACGCCGGCCGGGGTTTTCACCTGCAACGTCTGCGTCGTGGTCTTTCCGGTGTGCGGGTCGGTACGCTGCATTTTGATGGTGCGCGTCGAGCCGCGGAGGACGTCGTCCAATGTCACCAGCAGGTCGCCTTCGACGTCCTGGCCGGCTCTTGCGAAAGCCTGGCCGCCCATGCCGGCTGCCGCCCCGTCAAAGCCGCCGGAGCGGCGCCCGCGGCTGCCGAAGAACTGCTCGAAGAAATCGCTGAACCCCGTGCCTTCGAAATGGTATTCGGAGCCTGCTTCGGCCCCGCCGAATCCTTCGAAACCATCGAATCCGCCGTTCTGCGGCGGCGCCTGCCGTTCCGGGTGCTCCCAGTTGGCGCCCAGTTGATCGTACTTCCGGCGCTTGTCCGGGTCGCTGAGGACTTCGTTGGCCTCGTTGATTTCCTTGAATTTGGCTTCGCCCGTGGTCTTGTTCTTCGCGACATCGGGATGGTATTTGCCCGCCAGTGCACGGTAGGCCTTCTTGATTTCCGAGGCATTCGCGTCACGGGCTACGCCGAGCACGGCGTAGTAATCTTTGAAATCAACTGGCATGGCAGACCACGCGAAACCAGGACACGACGCTGGCAGCGATATGCGGACGACCTCTTATGGGTGACTGGCGCGGTCAGGCGTCTGGCTCAGCGCGTCCTTCAGCATGTCGGTGGCGCCTGACTTTGTCATCCAGGCCTTTTCGTCCATGGCCATACGGAGCGCGCCGGCGCCGAGCATGATGTAGACCAGGCCCAGGACCATGCTGAGGACGGCCTTGGCTGCCAGCGACCACGGCAGCAGGATAAACAGCCCGGCGTGCAGAAGGAGCACGCCCACGGCAATCAACGCGATGAGCAACCCCAATCCCATGAGGCCGATGGCCGACAGTCTGGCCACGCGAATGCCATGCAGGTAGGCCTTGGCGACCTCGATCTTCAGCAACTGCATGGACATGCGCCGGTAGTTGTCGAGCAATCGGATCGCGATCGCCGATAGCGTTCCCTTAAGCAGAGCTTTGAGCATGGAGCGCCCTGAAGAACGATGCTACTTGCGATTCCGGCCGAGAAAGTACCCGAGCAGCAGGCCCGCAGCCGCCGTACCCGCGATGTAGGGCCACGGATTGCGGTGCACGCTCTTGTCCACGTCACGGGCGACCTCGCGGACCTTCTCGACACCGACGTCCTTCGCATGAGTGGCCGCGTCGACCGCGTGCATCCCGGCGTCGGACAGGGATTTGGCGAGAGTGTGCTCGGTCTCCACAATCGCGTTCTTGAGATGCGTGTATTTGTCTGACATGGCGCTTTTCAACTCGTCCTTCTTCTCCCTTGCCGCTTCCTCAAGAAGTTTCAGGGCATCCGCGATTTTCTCAGTGCTGGTGTGTTCCATGGTGATCCTCATTCCGGTTATCAGGTTACAGTCTTGGCCGTGGGCCTGGAGTTGCTGCCGGCGGATACGCGGTGTACCCGCCGGCAACCGGTCCACTCGTTATTCGGTCTTGGGTTCTTCAACCGTCATCTCGTTCTTCACGCTGGTCACACCTTGGATGTCAGTGACGAGCTTGGTTACCAGGGCCTTTTCGGCGGCGTTCTTGGCGATGCCGGTCAACGTGACCTCGCCGTTACGCGTGTCGACCTTGGTCTTCATGGAACTGGTCGAATGGTGCGTCGTCAAGGCCGACTTGACCTGGGCCGTGATGGACGCGTCGTCCACCTTCTCGCCCGCCGTGCGCTCGGCCATCTCATGCTTTTCGGCCACGGTCATGTCATTCTTGACCGACTTGACGCCTTCGATGTCCTTGGCGTATTCGCCGGTCAGTTCCTTTTGCGCCGCACTTGCGGCTTCGCCATTTAACGACACAACGCCATCCTTCACGGTGACGTCGGTCTTGCTGGCGTTGACGTTGCGATGGAACATCAAGGCCATTTTCACCTTGCGGGCGATCCACGTATCGGCATTCTCGGCCGCGACCGCGGCCTTGGTCGCCAGTTGGTTGTCGACGCGGGTGACCCCGGGCAGACCCGCCGCGGTATCCTGGGCCAGCGCCTTGTGGGATTCCTCGGAGACGGTTCCGGTCAGCGTCACGACGCCCTCTTTGGCCTCGGTCTTGATGCCATCATCCTTGAGATAAGTCTGATACACGTAGGTCTTCTTGAACGACGATTCGATCTTGTCATCGGTATCTGACGCGCGCAACGGCGCGCTGGTGACGAACAGGGCGGCCATGGCCGCTGCGAATGTTAAGGGGTACAGTGCTTTGCGATTCATTCTACTACCTCGATTATGCGGTTGTTGTGGGGATGCCCCGTACGGAGCAAGTGTTCAGTTTTACTCGTTTCTGTCTTGTCTGCCGCACCTCCTGTTCCTGAGGGTGAGTCTTGTCTATCAGTCAGGAGGCTATGTGATGCGGTGCTTCTCTGCCATGGGGTGAAACCCTACCGCGCTTGCAGGCAGCGTTCCGGCAACCATTAAGGAGCCGGCGCGGGGTGGGGATAATACCCCATATCGGGAGCTCCCCCTCACGGGCATCATCAAGAGTATGGAAGTCTTGCCATTGCGCCTTCTCGATTGGATGAGCGGTCACGCGCGCCAGCCTCCCGGTGCAGGCGAAGCGCCGCTTCGGGCAGAACTGTACAGCGTCGAGCAGTTGGCGCGCCATGCCAAGGCGCTCGCCGTCAGTCACCAAGTCGTGACCCGACAGGGCCCCAATCGGCTGCTGGCCCGCCTGGACCATAACGAGGGCATCCTGAGAGCCTTCAACCGCGCGACACTCGCCGTGGACCGGGACCGTCGCGTCACGCCGGCGGCGGAATGGCTGCTGGATAACTTCTACCTAATCGAAGAGCAGATCCAGATGGCAAGGCGGCATTTGCCCCGCGGCTACAGCCGGGAGTTGCCCCGCCTCGTGAACGGCGCTTCCGCCGGGCTGCCGCGCGTCTATGACATCGTCCTCGAGCTGATTTCACACGTGGATGCGCAGATCGATGCCGAGCCGCTTAGCGCCTTTATCGCCGCCTACCAAACCGCGGTCTCCCTGAAACTGGGCGAGTTGTGGGCCATCCCGATCATGCTGCGCCTTGGGTTGATCGAAAACCTCCAGCGTGTTACGACCCGGCTGACCGTTGCACGCGGGGAGAGCGCCCTGGCGGACGCCTGGGTCGATCGGTTGCAGGCCATGGCGGAGAAGAACCCATCCCGCCTCGTTGTGGTGGTGGCGGAAATGGCGGAGTCCGATGTCCCGATTTCCAGTTCGTTTGTGGCGGAGTTCTGCCATCGCTTGTCGCTCCAGAGCCCGGTGTTGCACCTTGCCCGCAGTTGGCTCGAACAGCGGCTCGTTGAACAAGGGTTGACCATCGAGCAACTGGTCCAACTCGAGAGCCAGAACCAGGCGGCGGACCAGGTGTCCGTCAGTCACAGTATTGCCAGCCTGCGCTTCCTGAGTGCCATGGACTGGAAGGAGTTCGTGGAGGCCCTGAGCGCGGTTGAGGTGACGTTGCGGTCTGACCCTGCCGGCGTTTACAGCGAAATGGATTTCGCGACCCGTGACCGTTACCGTCACTCGGTCGAGTTCCTGGCCCGGCACAGCCGGCTCTCGGAAACGGATGTCGCGCAGCGCGCCATTCGGTTGGCCGCGGACGGCGCGCGACAGAAAGGGCGTGAAGACCGGATCGCCCATGTCGGCTTCTACCTGATCGACAAGGGCCAGCCCGCCCTGGAGAGCAGCGCGATCGTGCGGTGGCCCTGGCGGACGCTCGTCGAGCGGGGTATCCACCGGTTTCCCCTCACGTTCTATGCGGGCGGGATCGGCGTGCTGTCCTTGCTCGCACTGCTCGGCTTCGTGCAGCAGGCCCGGGCGTTCGGGGTGCATGAATGGAAACTCCTCTTTTTCGCCGCGACCTTTCTGGTTTGCGCCAGCCAACTGGCCGTGGGGTTGATGAACTGGCTGTCCGCGCTGCTGGTGAAGCCCCGCCTGCTTCCGCGCCTGGACTTCTCCGATGGCATCGCTCCCGATTGCCGGACGATGGTCGTTGTTCCCACGATGCTCACGAGCGTGGAAGGCATCGATCGCCTCGTGGAGACCTTGGAGATTCACCATCTCTCGAATCGCGATGAGCACCTGCATTTTGCCTTGCTCACCGATCTCAATGACGCGGCGGAGGAAGTCCTGCCCGGCGATGAAAGCCTGGTCCAGCGCGCACAGGCCGGCGTCGAGCGGCTCAACCGGCAGTATGCGCCGGACCGGCAGGATCGTTTCTTCCTGCTTCACCGCCCGCGCCGCTGGAATGCCGGGGAAGGCAAGTGGATGGGGTACGAGCGCAAGCGCGGGAAACTCATGGAGTTCAATGCGCTGCTCCGGGGCGGTTGCCGGGAGTGCTTCTCCGTGGTCGTCGGGGATGCGGCCATCTTGCCGGCCATCAAGTACGTCATCACGCTCGACACGGACACCCAATTGCCGCGCGATGCCGCCCGACAACTCGTGGGCACCATGGCACATCCGCTGAACCGGCCGGAATTCGATCCCGAGCGTGGGATTGTCAATGAAGGCTACAGCATCCTGCAGCCGCGCGTGGGCGTGAGTCTGCCGAGCGCCCGGCGATCGTGGTTTGTACGGCTGTTCGCCGGCGACGCGGGAATTGATCCGTATACACGGCAAGTATCCGACGTGTATCAGGATGTCTTCCGTGAAGGCTCCTACGTTGGCAAAGGAATCTACGATGTGGATGCTTTCCAACGCGCCATGAACGGGCGCTTCCCGGAAAATGCCGTGCTTAGTCATGACCTGCTGGAAGCATGCCATGCCCGGTCCGCCCTCGTGAGTGACGTGGAATTCTACGAAGACTATCCTTCCCGCTACAACGTGGACATTGACCGGCGCCACCGTTGGATTCGCGGCGACTGGCAGATTACACAATGGCTCCTGCCGCGGGTTCCCGGTTCCGATGTCCGGCGCATTGCCAATCCGCTTTCGGTGTTATCCCAGTGGAAGATTTTCGATAATCTCAGGCGCAGCCTCGTCCCCGTTGCCCTGATGGTGCTCCTGCTGGCCGTCTGGCTGCGGTGCCCCGAACTCGGCGGCCTGGGACCGCTGCTGGTCCTGGCGATCGTTATGCTTCCCGGCCTGCTGGCCGGGCTGGTGAGCGCGTATCGCCGGCCGGCCGATTTGCCGTGGACCATGCATCTGCGGGCTGTGATCGGGTCGGGTGGGCGCCAGGTCGGCCAGACCTTCCTCACCATTGCTTTTCTGCCGTACGACGCCTTTATCAGCGTGCACGCGATCGGAACGACGCTGCTGCGGCTGCTAGTGACGCACAAACGGCTTCTCGAATGGCACACGTCCAGCGAGGTCGAACGGACAACCCGCGCTGACCTCGCCAGCTTTTATGCCACGATGTGGATTGCGCCGGGCATCGCTCTGGCTACCGGAACCTTTCTGGCCGCCAGGCTTCCGCTCGAACTGGCTTCGGCTCTGCCGCTCCTGGGCCTCTGGCTGGTGGCGCCGTGGATTGCCTGGTGGATCAGCCGACCCATCGAGTCTTTATCGCCGGGCCTGACGGGCGAGCAACTGGCGTTTCTCGGGCACACCGCCCGCAAGACCTGGCACTATTTCGAGACGTTCGTCACCGCGCAGGAAAACTGGCTGCCGCCGGACAATTTTCAGGAAGTTCCGGTGCCGACCGTTGCTTCGCGGACGTCCCCCACGAACATCGGCCTGGCGTTGCTCGCCAATCTGGCCGCCCGGGATATGGGGTACCTGTCGGTGGGTGGCTTGGTAAGACGCACGCAGGATGCCCTGGCCACCCTGCAGCAACTCGAGCGGCATCGCGGGCACTTCTACAATTGGTATGAGACGCGCACGCTGCGGCCGCTGCTGCCGCTCTACGTTTCCAGCGTGGACAGCGGCAACCTGGCGGGACATCTGCTGACGCTTGCGGCCGGACTGCGGGAACTGGCCGATGAACCGATCTTCACGCCCCAGGTATTCTCCGGCCTGCGCGACACGGTCGGCGTCCTCCGGGGCGCGGTCGGCGACGATGCCGGGCTGGCGGCGCTCGACGCCGAACTGGCGCAGACGCCTTCCGGGCTGCACGCGGCTTTTGTTTTGCTGGAACAAGCGACGGACAGGGCCGTCAAGATTGCCGCCTCGTTCGGCAACGGCGGCGAGGCGCGTCAGGAGTGGGCCCAGACCCTCAAGGTGAATGCCGCGGAGCAACTGGATGACCTTCTTCTCCTCGCGCCGTGGCTTGCTCTGCCGAGATCGAAGACAGGTGAGCGTCTTCCTTCGCCGGCGACGGCGGGGCTTGGCGAAACGTTCGCCCAGCTCGACGGCGCGCCCACGCTGCGGGAGGTCTCGCAGTTCGATCATTCGCTTTGCCCGGTGATTGAAGGGGTACTGGGTGCCCTGCCGTCCGAACCTGCTGCCCACGCCGGGGATGAAGAACGACAGGCGCTCGCCGAACTCGTGCGCCGCCTGAACGAGGCCAGCGACCACGCTCGCCAGCGCCTGCTCGCCTTGGAAACCCTGGCCAGGCAATGTGAGAAGTTGGCTGTCATGGATTTTACCTTCCTGCTCGACAAGGCGAGGGACCTGTTTTCCACCGGGTTCAATGTCACGGAACGCCGGTCCGATACCAGTTTTTACGATCTGCTGGCCTCGGAGGCCCGCCTTTGCAGCTACGTAACCATTGCCATGGGTCAGGTTCCGCAGGATCATTGGTTTTCGATGGGCCGCCTGCTCGTCGCGGCGCAGGGCGAGCCGGTACTGGTATCGTGGAGCGGCTCGATGTTCGAATACCTGATGCCGCTGCTGGTGATGCCGAACTATGAGAACACGTTGCTCGACCACACCTGCAAGGCGGCGGTGCAGCGGCAGATCGACTATGGGCAGTTGCGCGGCGTGCCGTGGGGCATCTCCGAGTCGGGCTACAACCGGACCGACGTTCAGGCGAACTACCAATACCGCGCTTTCGGCGTGCCGGGCCTCGGCTTGAAGAGAGGCCTTGGCGAGGACTTGGTAGTCGCTCCGTACTCCACGGTGATGGCGCTGATGGTTGCGCCGCGGGAGGCGTGCGAGAATCTGGAGCGGCTGGCGCGCGAGGGCCTCGAGGGGGCCTATGGCTTCTACGAAGCGGTGGATTACACGCCGACGCGGCTGCCGCCGGACGAAACAAGTGCGATCGTCCGGTCTTTCATGGCGCACCACCAGGGGATGAGCTTGCTGGCGCTGGTCAACGTCCTGCACGATTGCCCGATGCAGAGGCGTTTCATGGCTTGTCCCATGCTCAAGGCCACCGACTTGTTGTTGCAGGAGCGCGTGCCCAAGACTCATGCCAGCGTGTTGGCCGAGCAGTCAACCCCCGAGACCGCGCGACCCCTTTCGGACGAGAGCGTGATGCGTGTCCTGACCAATCCCACGCCCCCGGTACCGGAGGTCCATCTCCTGTCGAATGGGCGGTATCGGGTCGTCATCAGCAGTGCCGGCGGCGGCTACAGCCGCTGGCGCGACCTGGCGGTCACCCGGTGGCGGGAAGATGCCACGCGCGATTGCTGGGGCCTGTTCATCTATCTGCGCGACGTGGCCACGGGTGAGTTCTGGTC
This sequence comes from uncultured bacterium, assembly GCA_903895695.1. Classification (GTDB taxonomy): domain Bacteria; phylum Verrucomicrobiota; class Kiritimatiellia; order CAIKKV01; family CAITUY01; genus CAITUY01. Next base: position 3,902 of record CAITUY010000006.1, on the reverse strand, counting down.
CACCGCGTATCAGCCCACCTTGCGCGCGACGAAAGGCTACCAGGCTATCTTTACGCAGGCGCGAGCGGAGTTCCGGCAACGGCACGCCGGCCTGGACATCCATACCGAGATCAGTGTGTCGCCCGAGGACGACGTGGAATTGCGGCGCATCACGATCACCAACCGGTCGCCCGTGGCACGCGTCATCGAGCTGACCAGCTATGCGGAAGTGGTGCTCGCAACCCCGGCGGCCGACGCCGCCCATCCTGCCTTCAGTAACCTCTTCGTGCAAACCGAGTTCGTGCCGCAATCCTCCGCCGTGCTCTGTACGCGCCGGGCTCGTTCCCAGGAAGAAAGGCCTCCGTGGTTGTTGCATCTGATGGTGGGTTTAACGGGCGAGCAGGGGGACGTCTCCTGCGAGACCGACCGCTCCAAGTTTGTCGGCCGCGGCGGAACCTTGACCAATCCCGCCGCAATGCAGGGCCAGTCGCCTTTGTCGAACACAGTCGGGTCCGTGCTGGATCCCATCATTTCGCTTCGGCGCACGGTTTCCCTGCCGCCCCATGGATCGGTCGTCGTCACGCTCGTCCTGGGCGTGACTGAAAGCCGGGACGCCGCGCTGGCGCAGGTGGACAAGTACCAGAGCCCCCGCATGGCTGACCGCGCCTTCGATCTGGCGTGGACGCATAGCCAGGTGATCCTGCACCAACTCAGCGCCACGGAGTCGGACGCTCAGCTATATGGCCGGATGGCCAGCGCGTTGATTTACTCCGACCCCGCCCGCCGGGCAAGCTCCGGCGTATTGCTCGCCAACCGGCGCGGACACAACGGCCTCTGGAGCTACGGCATCTCGGGCGACTTCCCGATCGTTGTGCTTCGCATCAGCGACATCGGGAAGATCGAAATCGTGCGGCAACTGGTTCGGGCGCACTCCTACTGGCGTGCCAAGGGACTGACCGTCGATGTCGTCATCCTCTACGAAGACTCGGCTGTCTATCGCCAGTCGCTGCTGGACTTGATCACCAGTCTGCTCTCGTCCGGAATTGAAGCCCCGCTGCTGGACAAGCCGGGGGGCATCTTCGTGCGGCGCCTCGAACAGATCCCCAGCGAGGATCGCCTGTTGCTGCAAGCCGCGGCCCGCATCGTATTGGACGACGAGAAGGGAACCCTGGCGGAACAACTGAAGCATCGTAGCGTTTTGGAACCCTCCGTCCCGGCCCTGATACCCGCCCGCTCCGTCACTGCCGACGCGGTCACGCCGCTTCCGACGCGCGACTTGATCTTCTCGAATGGCTTAGGGGGCTTTACGCGGGACGGTCGCGAATACGTCATTACGCTGCAGGACGGCCAGATGACGCCGGCGCCATGGATCAATGTGCTGGCCAATCCCCATTTCGGAACGATCGTCTCCGAGGTCGGTTCGGCCTACACCTGGGTCGAGAACGCGCACGAATTCCGACTGACCCCGTGGAGCGACGATCCCGTTCAGGACACGACCGGCGAGGCCCTCTACCTTCGCGACGAGCAGACTGGGCAATTCTGGTCGCCCACGCCGCTGCCCGCGCGCGGCGCAACGCCCTATGTGATCCGCCATGGCTTCGGTTACACCGTGTTCGAGCACACGGAGCATGGCATCGCTTCCGAGTTGTGGGTGTATGTGGCGATGGATGCCCCCGCGAAGTTCACGGTGTTGAAGGTGCGCAACATCTCGGGTCGGCCCCGCCGCCTGTCCGTCACGAACTACTGCGAATGGGTATTGGGCGATTTGCGGGGCAACAGCCTGCTTCACGTGCAAACTGAAGTTGACCTCAAGACCGGCGCGTTGCTGGCGCGCAACTACGACAATACGGAATTCCCCGGCCGCATCGTGTTCCTGGACGTCAATGACGCGACGCGCACGCTCACCGGGGATCGCAAGGAATTCATCGGCAGGAACGGGAGCCTGGCCCAGCCGGCTGCGCTCAAGCGCGTGCGTCTGTCCGGGAAGGTCGGCGCGGGACTGGATCCGTGCGGCGCGGCGCAGGTGGTGTTCGACCTGCCGGATGGGCATGAACGCGAGTCTACTTTCCGACTCGGCGTCGGTCGCCACGCGGGCGATGTGCAGGACTTGATCCGGCGTTTTCGCCAGGCAGACGCCGGCCGCGTGGCGCTCGACGGCGTCTGGGAGTATTGGAACCGGACCCTCGGCGCGGTGCATGTCGATACGCCCGATCCTGCCGTGAACGTGATGGCCAACGGCTGGCTGTTGTATCAGACGTTGAGCTGCCGGCTTTGGGGCCGGACCGGGTTCTATCAATCCGGCGGCGCCTACGGGTTCCGCGACCAGTTGCAGGACGTGATGGCGTTGGTGCATGCCGAGCCGGGCCTGACCCGCGAGCATCTGCTGCGCGCCGCCGGCCGGCAATTCCGGGAAGGCGACGTGCAGCACTGGTGGCATCCGCTGGCAGGCCGCGGCGTGCGGACCCATTTTTCGGACGACTTCCTGTGGTTGCCTTACGCGACGTGCCGCTACGTTGCCTGCGTCGCGGACACCGGCGTGCTCGACGAACAGGTTCCCTTCCTGGATGCCCGGCCGATCAGGCCGGAAGAGGAAGCGTACTATGACTTGCCGAACCGTTCCGAAGAGTCAGCCACGCTGTACCAGCACTGCGTGCTCGCCATCGAACGCGGATTCAGATTCGGCGAACATGGGTTGCCGCTGATTGGCTGCGGCGACTGGAATGACGGCATGAACAAGGTCGGGAGCCAGGGGCGCGGCGAGAGTGTGTGGCTGGCCTTCTTCTTTTACGATGTACTTACGCAGTTCGCTCAACTGGCGCGCGCCCGCCACGATCGCTTGTTTGCCGAACGTTGCCTTGCGCAAGCGCACCTGCTGCAGCAGAACATCGAGCAAGGCGCCTGGGACGGTCAGTGGTATCGCCGCGCCTACTTCGATAATGGAGAACCGCTCGGATCCCACGTCAACCCGGAGTGCCAGATCGATTCCCTGCCGCAAAGCTGGTCGGTGATCAGCGGGGCCGGCGAGCCCACCCGGTCGCGCCAGGCGATGCAGTCCGTCGACCGGCGGCTGGTCCATGCCGGGTTGATCCAATTGTTCGATCCGCCTTTCGACACCTCGTCGCTCAATCCCGGCTACATCAAGGGGTACATTCCCGGCGTGCGCGAGAATGGCGGCCAGTACACCCATGGCGCGATCTGGACCGCCATGGCCTTCGCGATGATGGGAGAAAGCGAACGCGCGTGGGAGCTGTTTGCAATGCTCAATCCGATCCATCACGGCGGGACGCCCGAACAGATTGCCATCTACAAGGTCGAGCCCTATGTCGTCGCCGCCGACGTGTATGCAGTTGCGCCGCATACGGGCCGGGGTGGGTGGACCTGGTACACCGGTTCCGCGGGGTGGATGTACCGGCTGCTTGTGGAGACGCTGCTGGGCGTAAACGTCGCCGGTGATCGCTTGCTTCTGACCCCGCGGCTTCCGAAGAGTTGGCCGACTTACACCGTCCATTATCGCTATCGGCAGACCGTCTATCACATCGTCATCACCCGGCTCGCGGCGGGCGCGGGGGAGGGGAGCCGGCTTGTCCTCGACGGCGAGCCGCTTGCCGAAGGGACAGTCCCGCTGGTTGACGACCAGCGTGAGCACGCGGTCGAGTTGAGAATTTAGAATCCGGTGCGATTGAAGTTGGCGGACAACCCGTCCGTTGGCATCCTGCGCCGCACGCAGAAGGATCACGCTCTGGTGGAATGCGCCGTCGCCGGACTGGGCAACAAGTTGTAACTGCTCCTTTACCGGCCAATAAGGGCGGATCGCCTTAATCTCTTTCTTATTTCGTTAGGATTTCGTTCCTGGCCGGGATCAGATATCCCGGTCTATCTCGTTCCCTGTTGCGGTGTGGACTCCGGCAGGGGAACGTCGAGGG
>CAITUY010000005.1 GCA_903895695.1 uncultured bacterium | reverse complement strand
ATCAGGTGCGGTCGGATATCCCGGCCATCACGCATGTCGACTATTCGGCCCGGGTTCAGACCGTCTCGCCGGAATCGAGCCCGCGGTATTACGAGTTGATCAAGGCGTTCGAGCGCCAGACCGGCTGCGGGGTGATCATCAACACGTCCTTCAACGTGCGCGGTGAGCCGATCGTTTGCACGCCGGAGGACGCCTACCGGTGTTTCATGCGCACGGAGATGGATTACCTGGTGCTCGGGTCGTACCTGCTGTCGAAGGCGGACCAGCCGGAGTGGAAGGATAAAGCCGACTGGCGGCGGGAGTACGTGTTGGACTGACGCCAGGAAAGGGCGGGAGAACGGGTATGCGATTTTTGAAACATCTCGGGCGGCTGCTGAAGGAATTCGGCTCGTTCGCGTGGCAGAACAAGGCGTGGTGGATCGTTCCCGTGGTGCTGGTGTTATTGCTGATGGCGTTTTTTGTAGCCACCAGCACGACCGTCGCGCCCTTCATTTACACCCTGTTCTAGGGCCTTCCCGGCGGCATGTCGGCGTCGTCCTCCAGTCTCGTGTCCCGCCCGTTCGATCGGGCGGCCTGGCCTGCTACGCTGGCGCTAGCATTCATATTGCTGGCGCTTCGCCTGGCCTATCTGATCTGGATCTGTCCCTACGAACTCGCGGCCGACGAGGCCCAGTACTGGGACTGGTCGCGCCGGCTCGCGCTTTCCTACTACAGCAAGGGGCCGGGCGTGGCGTGGATTATTGCCGCGTCAACCTGGGCTTTCGGCGTTTCCGAGTGGGCCGTGCGGCTCCCGGCCGCCGTGGCTTCGTTCGTGGCCACGCTGGCGTTGGCGCGCTTGGCGGCACGCCTGACCGGGGGTGACGAGCGGGTGGGCTTTGTCGCGGCCGTGCTTTACCAGGCGGCCCCGGTATTCTACGCGACCAGCCAGTTCATGACGATCGACGCGCCGTACTTCGCGTGTTGGATCGTGGCGGCTGCCGCAGGCTGGCGGATTGCGGCCGGTCGTCGCCGTGCCACGGACTGGCTGCTCCTGGGGGCGGCACTCGGCGTGGGCGTATTGTTCAAGTACACGATCCTGCTTCTGGCACCCGGGGTCTTTGCCTTCTTGTGGAGGCGTTCGATCGGGCTGAGTGCACGGCAGAAAGCGATCGGGTTCGGCTTGGTGCTTGCCGCGCTCCTGGCCACAGCTAGCCCGGTGTTCGTGTGGAATGCCCGTCATGGGTGGCCGACGGTCGCGCACTTGATGGGTAATGCGGGCTTGCCGGGGGGCGACGTGGCTCTGCGCGGGCACTGGGTCTGGAATCCCTTGTGGACGCTTGGATACTGCTTCTACCCCTTCGTCGTACTTGGCCCGGCAATCGGCACGGTCCTGGTGTTTGCGTTTCGCGAACGAAAACGGGCGGCGGTCGCAGGACCGGCCCTGGCCTATGCGCTCTATGCCGCGATTCCGGTGGCAGTGTTCTACCTGCTCGTGTCGTTCGCCACGGATATCAAATTGAACTGGCCGGTGGGGGGGTATATCCTCCTCCTGATCCCGGCGGCGGACTGGATTGTGCGAGGTGCCGTGGCCGACCGGCGTGCGCGGGTTGCCTGGCGTTGGCTGTTGGGTGTTGGCGTGGTTTGCGCCGTGGCGGTTTCATTTGCCAAGTGGCCGCTGGAGCGTTTCGGCGACTTGCGGATCGGGGAACGGCGGCTGGCGGATACTCCGATCGTACAGCGGGTTTCGGGACATCGGGCGTGGGCGGCCCGGGTCGCGCGGTATGCCTCCGAGGTGGCACACGAAACGGGGCAAGCGCCGTTTTTCGTTGCCAAGGATCACGCCGACGCGGCTCTGCTGGCGTTCTACGCGCCTTCACACCCGGTGGTGTTCAGCGCGGGGCATTTGCTCGGAGGGCGCGAATCCGCCTATGACTACTTCGCCGATACGTGCCTCGCCGACCCGTCGTTGCTGGGCCGGCCGGCGGTCCTGGTGGGAGCCCAGGCCTGGCACTGGACCCGCGTGTTGCATTGGGATAGCATCGAACGTGCTCCGCTCGAAGGTCGAATTTTCGCGGGGCACGGCTATGGCGGGCCCGTGCGCGAGCCGCAGATGCCATAGAAAGGGGCATGATGAAGTTGTCAGTAGTAATCCCGGTCTACAATGAGGCGGCAACGCTCAAGGAGTTGCTGGAAAGCGTGGCTGCAGTCGATGCGGGGATCGAGAAAGAAATTGTGATCGTCGACGACTGTTCGACGGACGGTACGCGTGAGGTGCTCAAGGCCCTCGCCGTCGAGCACCCAGTATGGCGCATACTGTTCCACGAGCACAATCGCGGCAAGGGGGCGGCGCTACGCACCGGCTTTGCGGCGGCCTCGGGCGACGTCGTGCTTATCCAGGACGCTGACCTGGAATACGACCCGCGCGAGTACCCGCTGCTGCTCAAGCCGATTCGTGAAGGCCATGCCGACGTCGTCTACGGGTCGCGCTTTCTGGGCGGCGGCCCGCATCGCGTCTGCTTCTTCTGGCATTCCGTGGGTAACAAGCTGCTCACGACGTTCTCCAACATGATGACCAATCTCAACCTCACGGACATGGAAGTCTGCTACAAGGTCTTCCGCCGCGAGGTGCTGGCCGGCATCGTGCTGCAGGAGGAGCGGTTTGGCTTCGAGGTCGAGATCACGGCCAAGATCGCCCGGGGGCGTTGGCGTATCTACGAGGTGCCAGTCTCCTATTACGGTCGGTCGTACGAAGAAGGCAAGAAGATCACGTGGCGCGACGGGTTCCGGGCGCTGTGGTGCATCCTGAAATATCGATTCGCGTAGTGGGCGAAGCCTGCCAGCGGCTGGCTGCTTGACTTTGCCGGGGCAGGTTGGCATAGAAGTCTCCGTAATCAGGTTGTCCGATGAACACGGTCACGCCCAGTTCCAAGATTGCTGACATCCTGCTGAAGAGGGGGACGATCGGCGCGGATGCGTTGCGCCAGGCGCAGGAGAGGGCTCAGGCGGGATCGGTCCGCCTGGAGAAGTACCTGCTCGATAACCAACTGGTACCCGCGGCGGAGATCACGCTGGCCCTGGCCGAATATTTGCACATGGCCCCGATCTCGCTGGTGCATTTCACGCCGAATACTCAACTCATCGACAGTATACCGGCCGACGTGCTGAAGAAGCACCAGGCGTTGCCCCTGATGAAGGCGGGCGGCCTGCTGGTGGTCGCGCTAGGGGATCCTTTCGACATCATGGCCGTTGACGAATTGCACGTCCTGACGGGGATGCACGTCACGCCCTTGGTGGCGAGTGAGCGCGAGATTCATGACGCGCTTAACCGGCTGACGGCCGCCGAGGCCGGCCAAGGGCTGGAACTTGAGGATATCATGAAGGGCTCCGACAGCGATGTCGAGGTGGACCGGGACGAGGAGAAGGAAGTCAGCCTCGAAGAGATGCTCGAAAGCGCGGAAGGCGCACCGGTCATCCGCATGGTCAACATGATGCTCGTTGAGGCGCTTCGAACGCGGGCCAGCGACATTCATATCGAACCGCAGGAAAAGACGCTGCGTTTGCGGTACCGCATCGACGGCGCCCTGGTCGAACGGCCTGCCCCGGCCAAGAATCTTCATCCCGCGATCGTCTCGCGCATCAAGATTATGTCCGACCTTGACATCGCGGAACGCCGCGCGCCCCAGGACGGCCGCTTCAAGATCAAGGCCCTCGGCAAGGAGGTCGACATCCGGGTCAGCATGTTGCCATCGATTTTCGGAGAGAAGATCGTCATGCGCGTACTTGATAAGTCGGCTCTGTTCCCGAGTCTGGCCGGACTGGGTCTCGATGCACATGCCTTTGAAGCCCTGAGCTATGCCATCGGCCAACCGCACGGGATCCTCCTGGTCACCGGGCCGACCGGCAGCGGCAAGACGACGACGCTGTACTCATGTCTCCAGGAACTCAACAAGATCGACGTCAATATCGTGACATGCGAGGACCCCGTGGAGTACCAATTGCCGGGGGTCACGCAGATTCAGGTCAACCCCACGGCCGGGCTCACATTTGCCGGCGCCTTGCGGTCGATTTTACGCCAGGACCCGGATATCGTGCTCGTGGGCGAAGTCCGCGACGGCGAGACAGCGGAGATCGCCGTCAAGGCCGCCCTTACGGGTCACCTTGTGTTGAGTACCCTGCACACGAACGATGCTGCCGGGGCAATCGCGCGGCTGGTCGACATGAAGATTCCCCCGTTCCTGATCGCCTCGTCGTTGATTCTGTCGCAGGCCCAGCGCCTGTATCGCAAACTGTGCATGGCCTGCCGCAAGGAAGTCGCCTTGCCTGTCGACGTGCTGGCAGCCAACGGGATCCCGCCGGCCCTCTTCAGCCGGGCCGCCGCAGCGGCGCACGGAGCGGCGGGGCAGGCGGCAACGGGAGGGGGGGCGGAAGGCTACGTGCCGATCTACCGCGCCATGGGCTGCCCCAAATGCAATAACACCGGCTTTAAAGGCCGCGGCGCCATCATGGAGGTGCTGAAGGTCGATGAGGAAATCAAGCAGATGATTATGAAGGGCGCCACCAGCGGGGACATTCGCGAAGAAGCCCGCCACAAGGGTATGTCCACGCTGAAGGAAGTCGGTCTGTTGAAAGTGCGCGAAGGCGTCACCTCGCTTGAGGCCGCACTGGAGATCACGGGCGGCGAGTGATGATGCCTCGCTGGTGAAGGAGATCAACGATGCCAGTCGTCAGGTCCACAACGGGTGCCCCCAAGGCGCCGACGGCCACGGTTTCGCGTGAACCGCAGGGCGCTCGGCGGTCCACGGCGACGCCTCATTCACGGGGACGCGTGCGTAGCGTCAAGGGGGCGAAAAAGATCGTCAGCAAAGACCTGCCGTCGTTTTCGCGCCAGATGGCCGCCATGCTGGCGGCCGGCATGCCGATCGTTACGGCACTCGAGACGATCGAGGAGCAGATTCCCAACCCAAACTTTCGCCAGGCGCTGGGCGAGGTCAAACGCAGCATCGAGGGCGGTGCCTCGTTTTCCGAGAGCCTCCAGCAGTTCCCCGATATCTTCGACGTGCTCTACGTCAACATGGTCCGAGCCGGCGAGCAGAGCGGGCAATTCGCGGAGACCATGCGCCGTATCGGCGACTTACTGGAGGCCAATGCCCGACTGCGCCGCAAGGTCAAGTCGGCGATGACCTACCCGGTTGTGGTCATGTCGATGGCTCTGATCATAGCGGCCGGCATGATCATCTTCATCGTGCCGGTTTTCGCGGGCATGTACAAGGACTTCGGTTCGCAGTTGCCGGGCCCCACCCAGTTTCTGGTCGATGTCAGCGACGGCATCAAGAAGTATGCCCTTGTCATCATACCGCTCATCCTGATCGGTATCTGGGCGTTCAAGCGGTGGAAGAAGACGCCAGCCGGCGCCTGGACGCTCGACCGATTCGCGCTTAACGCCCCCGTGATTGGCGTCCTCGTCCAGAAGGTCGCCGTGGCGCGCTTCGCCAAGACTCTCGCCCAACTCGTCCAGAGCGGCGTGCCCATTCTGGGCGCCCTCGATATCGTGGCCAAGGCCAGCGGAAACCGTGTGATCGAAGCTGGCATCATGGACGCCCGGCGTTCAGTAGAGCACGGCGAGACACTTTCGGCCGGGCTGACAGGAAAGGCCGGCATTCCTTCCCTCGTGGTCCGGATGATGGCCGCCGGGGAGAAGACCGGGAAAGTGGACGAGATGCTCGAAAGTGTGGCCGCCACCTATGACGACGAGGTAGAGGCCATGCTTGCGTCGTTGACCTCCATGTTAGAGCCACTCTTGATGGTGTTTCTCGGCGTCATTATCGGTGGCATCGTCATCTGTATGTTCCTCCCCATCTTCAAGATGAGCGAGGTCGTGTCGCGATAGACAGAGCTTGGATCCCCCGCCCCTGCGCCCCACTTGAACGGAGTGGGCTGCGCCTGTTTTCTAAAAACTGAGAATTTGTGATGGCGGCGAACGCGGAAACCAGCTATTATATCTGCTCTTCCCTCGATAGGAGGATCGCTTCGATGGCACGTATTTTACTGGTTGATGACGAACCGAGGATGTTGAGCCTGCTGAACAGCCTGCTCAAGGCAGAAGGCTATGACGTGACGTCCGCCCAGGACGGCAGCAAGGTCCCCGAGTTGATCAATACCGAGGTCTTCGACCTGATGATCTCGGACATTCGCATGACGCCCATAGACGGGATGGAATTGCTGAAGATTGCCCGCGCCGCCCGTCCGACCATGCCGGTCATCATCCTGACGGCTTATGGGACGGTCGAGACGGCCATCGAGGCCATGAAACTTGGAACGTTCGATTACGTGACCAAGCCTTTCAAGATGGACGAACTGCTGATCACGATCCAACGGGCGCTCGAGTACAGCCGGGCGCTGTCCGAGAATCTCGAGTTGAAGGAAGAGCTCGTCGGCCGGTACAAGTTCGAGAATATCGTGGCCGAGAGCGGCGCCATGCGGAACGTGTGCGAAATGATCAAGCGCGTGGCTCCAGCCGATACCACCGTCCTGGTCACCGGCGAGAGCGGCACGGGCAAGGAACTTGTGGCGCGCGCCATTCATATCCACAGCAAGCGCAAGGACAAGCGTTTCGTGGCAGTCAACTGCGCCGCTCTCCCCGAAGCGCTGCTCGAATCCGAGATGTTCGGCCATATGAAAGGCGCTTTTACTGGCGCGTCGGCCAACAAAGACGGGCTATTCGAGACGGCCGACGGCGGCACGCTCTTCCTGGACGAGATCTCGTCCATGCCGCTCAGCATCCAAGGCAAGTTGCTGCGCATGCTCCAGGAAAAAGAAATCCGCCGCGTGGGCGGCAATGCCAACATTCCTGTGGACGTCCGAGTCATCGCGGCTACGAACACGAGCCTTGAGCAGATGATCAAGCAGGGCACGTTCAGGGAGGATCTCTACTACCGGCTGAGCGTAATCCCGATCGACATCCGGCCCCTGCGTGAACGACAGGAAGACATCCTTCCCCTGGTCTACCACGTTTTGAGGCACGAAGTCGGTGAAGGCCACGAGTTGCCCAAGCTCACGCCCGAGGTGAAGGACATGTTCGAGCGTTATCCGTGGCCCGGGAATGTTCGCGAATTAGAGAACGCCGTCAAACATGCCATCACGTTTTCTCAAGACGGGCGGATCACACCCGATGTCCTGCCGCCTCGCATCCTGAGTTCCGTCAAAGTTGGCGCGGACCGGCCCGTCGTTTCTGACGGTACGACCGATCCCTATCGCTATAAGTCGCTGAAGGCCTTCATCCGAGACCGCGAAAAGGAATATCTGGATCAGGTGCTGGCCATGACGAACGGAGATAAGGAGATGGCCGCCAAGGCGCTGCGTATCAGCCTGGCAACCCTTTACCGGAAACTCCCGACCGCTCCCGAATGACGAGTCTTCCGGATCATCCCTGCTCCCAACTTCTCATTACCGCGACGATGAGCGCCACAGCCTTGTCACTTTGGGCATTTTTTGGCGCCAGCCGCCATGTTTCGACGGTTGTTTTACAATTGGCATGGGGGGCGCTCATTATCTACCCGCCGACACGCGCTGGCCTGCGCAACGGGGAAACCTGTTAGAAGTGGTGGGAACAGTGTGCGGCTCGCCGGGTGGCGTTCGTTGGAGTTGGGTGGAAACGATCGAAAAAAGGAGTATGCAGCATGAAGAAGGGTAAATTGGGGTTTACGCTGGTTGAGATCATGATTGTGGTGGCGATCATCGGGTTGCTCGCGGCGATCGCGATTCCGTCGTTCATGAAGGCCAGGACGACATCGCAGAAGAACGCGTGTATCAACAACCTGCGGCAGATGGAAGCCGCCAAGGAACAGTGGGCTCTGGAGACCAAGCAGGCTCAGGGCGCCGCTGCGGATACGACACTTTGCACCGCATATCTCAAGACCACGCCTATTTGCCCGGCCGGCGGCACGTATGCCTGGCTGAGCATTGGCACGAACGCGACCTGCACGATTACGAACCACCAGCTGTGATCGTGAGTCCGACTAACGACTGAACAAGTCGTTGTTTGCAGACGGTCCCGAGAAATCGGGGCCGTCTTTTTTTTGCAGCCAGAGCTCGAGTTCCAAGCTCGTGAGGTTCCGTCCGCTCGGCTGAGGTTGCACCGGCAGCCCTTGGCTGCCTCTAAAGGCGATGGAACGAATTTGTGGCCGGCTCACGGAACGGTTGACCAGCCCGGTAGAGTTCGAGGCGTCGGCCAATGGCGTCGATCAGTGTGGCGGCCATGTAGTTGTTGGACGTGGAGTGGTCGCCGCTCTGCCGTTGAAGTCGATCGAGCTTGACTGCCTGCTCGGCCGTCTGGATCGCGTCGGCCTGCCTGCCCGCCGCTGCGTAGGCCGCCGCCAGGATATCGAAGGCCCTGACGCTACGCCCCTGAGCCGCCTCGCAAAGCGGCTCCGCCACGGCCACGGCTAGCGGGCCGTTGCAGACCTCGGCGTGTGTCGCCAGAATCCATGCCAGTTGCGCCCGAACAAAGGTATCGTCCGGATCGAGCCGCAAGGCTTCGCGGTAATGCTCCAAGGCTTCGCGGTCACGGCCCTGCCCGGCCAGGGCAACCGCCAATGCGGTTTGGACGCGAGGGGCGCGCGGGTTCAGCTCCAGAGACGTGCGCCAGGCTCCGATGGCCTCCTCGATGCGGCCTTCGGCATAGAGGACATGGGCCGCGCTGGCATGGATCCAGGCAACCCGGGGGAGTACGCGAGCGGCTTCCTGGAAGTAAGCGAGCGCCTCGGGATTCCGGTTGAGGACGAGGCACGCCGCCCCGGCATTGTGGCTGGCCATGGCATACTCGGCCACCGGCAGGCTCGGTTGGGCGCGCCATCGCCGCTCGATCTCGTCCACGGGTACCCCGGCAAAGCGGGGCAGGCGATCGAGGGCGGCTCGACTTACGGCCAGCGCCTCGGTGCCGCGGTTGTCGGCCAGGAGGGCCGTCGCCAACCCGACGTAGGCGCGGTAGTTGTCCGGCCGTTTTTCGATTGTGTCCCGCCACATTGTTTCCTCATCGCGGTAATCGGTATTACGCAGCCACGTGAGCGCGGCAAATCCACCCACTGCCGTCACGAGCGCCACTGTGGCGGCGACCCGAAGGACACGGCCCATCCCGGACCGAATGCGCCCGATCAGGAAGTCCCCGCCGATCGTTAGCAAGGCCAGCACGGCGGCCAGGGGCAGGTACAAGCGGTGTTCGAAAACGGCATCGGGCAGTGGCATGAGGCTGGACGTGGGCGCCAGGATGACAAAAAAGGCCACCACGGGAAACGCCCACAGGCGCCGCCTACACGCCCCGACCAGCGATCCGACTGCCAGGGTCGCGACGAGGGGGGCCTGCCAGGCAACGTCCCTCCAGGTCCCGACCAGCGGCCACCGGTAATCCAGGCACAGCGGCCATGGCGCGACGCTGAGCCGCAAATAGTGAAACATGGCCTGGGACTGCGTCAGCAAGTATCGCCAGCGCAACGATTCACCGTAGAATAGACCGCCGTCATCCCGGGCGCGGGCGACACCGCAGGCCAGCAAGGCAATGAAACCCAGCAGCGTGGCAAACATGGCCGCGTGGAAGCGTCCCCGCGTCCTGACCGTGGTGCGCCACGAATCCGCCACGAACGTGGCATCGAACAAGGCGAGCAGAAACGGCGTTACCACCATGACTTCCTTCGTTCCCATTCCGAGTAGGCACAGTGCCCAGGCCAGGCGCCGCCACCGGTCGGGCTGGGCTGCCGTCAGGCTGCGGACGAACGCGTAGAACACGGCCAGCATCAGCAGGCCCATGAGCGCCTCCGCGCGCTGGACGATGTACGTGACACTTTCCGTCTGTACAGGGTGAACAAGCCACAGGGCGGAGACGAGGAACGCAAGCCCGTCCGCCCGTGGCCTGAACCGCGTGCACGCCGGCGATTCCTTCAGCGTTCTCCGAATAGCGCCGTACAACAACAGCCCGGCCCCGACGTGGATGGCCAGGTTGGTGAGGTGGAAATCGGCAGGGTTGAAGCCGCCGAGGGCGTGGTTGAGGGCGAACGTCAAGTCCACCAGCCAGCGTGTCGGCACGGTAACGGCATGCCAGGGAGGCCAAAGCTGATGCAGCCGCGGGTTGCTGACGATCATGGTTCTGTCGTCAAAGATGAACGCGCATGAGAACGCATTCGACCACGCCAGGACCGCGAGCCCTACCAAGGCGAGCGGATACCACCGGCGGATCCGGGGGGCGTCTGCGTCGAGGGTTCCGGGAACGTGCATAGGCGCTCGAGTCGGGCCGGACCGGATCCGCCCCGTGTCCGTGAGGGCTGGCGCCGGCGATGTCGCCGCCGGCAGAAAACGGTGGCCGGTGCCCAGCGGACACTATACAGTAATAGCCCGGCGCATAAAGCGCGTTTTCCTGTCGCATGTCATCGGAACGGGTGCTGGTCATATTACCTGCCAAGGACGAGCAGGGCCGTGTCGGGACGGTCCTGGACGCGGTGCGCCGCGTCCTGCCCGACGCCGACCGGGTTGTGATTGACGACGGTTCGTGTGATGGAACGGCCGATGAAGCCGCGAAGTCCGGGGCGCGTGTGCTGTCCCATGCCGTGAATATGGGTTACGGGGCCAGCCTGGAAACAGGGTACCGCTACGCGGTGCGCCAGGGATTCGGGATCGTGGCGCAGATGGATGCCGACGGCCAGCACATCGCCGAGGAACTGCCGCGTCTGTTGGAACCCGTCGAACGCGGCGAAGTGGATATTGCGATCGGGGCGCGTGACAGCACACTCCTGCGCGGCTCGCCGGTGAGACGGGCGGGCCAGCTATTCTTTAGTGTCCTGCTGCTGACGTGCATGCGGCGGTGGTTCGCGGATCCTACGAGCGGATTCCAGGTGCTCGGACCCAGGGCCGTGCGGTTTTTTGCCAGCGGTGTTTTTCCCTGCGACTACCCCGACGCCGATGTGCTCTTGATGGCGCATCTCGCCGGGCTTCGAATCCGCGAGTACCCGGTTCGCATGCGGCCGCGGGCAGGCGGCCGGTCCATGCACGCCGGCCTACGGCCCGTCTACTACGGGGCCAAGATGTTGCTGTCGGTGTTCATCGTGCTGCTCAACGTCGGGACCTGGCGGGCGTGGGATCAACGGTTCCGGGAAGGTTGTTGAAGCGCGCGACCGGAAGGAGAGACACGCATGTTTCCGAGACAACTTATCGCCTCGTTTATCATCGGGGTGTGCCTGCTGATCCTCATCGTCCGCATGGTCCAGCGAGGGCACATGGACATCGCCTACTGCTGGGTTTGGCTGGGCATCGGGGTCGGTGTTTGTGCCCTGGTTCTCAACTACGAGTGGCTCGTCGGACTGTCCGCCTTGATCGGTTCGAACACGCCGACAACGACGCTTTTCCTGCTGGGTTTCCTGGTCCTCATGTTGTTGTGTCTGCAGTTCTCCATGGTTATCTCGACGCACCGCCGTCAGATCAAACGCCTCACCCAGCAGGTGGCGATGCTCGAATCGCGCGCCACCGCGCCGAATTCCCGGAGCAGCGCGTCGCGACAAACGGATTCGCCGCCATGAACGTGCGGCTCGTCCTCGCCACGCCGCCGGTGGATGCCGCCGAGCGCTACGGTCCGTTCGCGGGGGCCGGCAGCACGGAGCCCTCCTTCGGGTTGGCGTGTCTCGCTGCAGTGGCCCGGCAGGCCGGCGCAACCGTGGCGGTCGTCGAGGCCTCGGCGCTGGAACTCTCGCCGGAGGCGGCGCTCCGGACGATCCTGGCCGCGGACCCGACAATCGTGGGCCTCACGGCCACAACGTCCGGGGTTATGCGTGCCGCCCAGCTCGCCGCCGCGCTCAAGGCAGCCCGGCCCGGCGTCCTGGCCGTTCTCGGGGGCTGCCATGCGACCGCGCTGCCCGCCGAAACGCTGGATGCGTGCCCTGCGTTCGATATGGTCGTGATGGGCGAGGGCGAGGAAACGCTTCGCGCGATTTTGGAACGCGCGGCCGCCGACGGCGTCTGTCCCACTGATCTCCCCGGCACGGCGGCGCGGTTGGGCGGCCGGGTCGTAGTGAATCCGCCCCGGCCCCTGATCGACAATCTCGATGCCCTGCCGCTGCCCGCCTGGGATCTTTTGCCGGGCTTTCCCCGGGCTTTCCACCCATCGCCGGCCCGCCTCCGGCGTTGGCCGTGCGCCTCGGTGGTACTGACGAGGGGCTGCCCCAACACCTGCCTTTTTTGCGACCGCTCCGTGTTCGGCAACCGTTGCCGCGGTTACAGTCCCGCCCGAGCCGTCGCCCTGCTCCGTGATCTTCACGACCGCTTTGGCGTACGCGAACTGCTGATCGAGGACGACACATTCGTCATCGCCAAGACGCGAGTTCGTGAGTTCTGCGAACGGCTGATCGCCGAGGGACCGGCCGTGAGCTGGTCGTGCCTCGGCCGGGCCGACCGCGTGGATCCCGAGTTGCTGCGCCTCATGCGCCGCGCGGGCTGCTGGCACATTGCGTATGGCATCGAGAGCGGCGATCCTGCCCTGCTGGAAGCCATGCACAAGCGGCTCGACCTCGAGGCGATCCGGCAGGCCGTGACGTGGAGTCGCGAAGCGGGTCTGCGCACCAAGGGATTCTTCATGGTCGGGTTTCCCGGTGAAACCCACGAGTCGCTCGCCCGTACCCGGCGGTTCGCGCTGTCGTTGCCGCTGGACGATATCAGCGTGATGCAGATGACGCCGTTCCCAGGGAGTGAACTGTACCGCGTGGCCGCCGAAGCCGGGACCGTGGATCGCGATTGGCGACGGATGAACGTGGTGAACACGGTCTTCGTGCCCAACGGCCTGACCCGCGACGATCTTGAACAGGCCCGGGCGGGCCTGTTGCATTCCTTCTACCTGCGGCCCGCAGTGCTGTGGCGCCAGGCGGCACACGTGCTGGCCCACCCCCGGTTGATCCCGGCCATGGGGCGCGGCGTGCTCGCGTTCCGGCGCGTGACGGGCGGTGCCGCGTGAAGTTCACAGTCGTCACCCCGTCGCTCAACCAGGCGGCGTTCATCGAGCGGACCATCCTCAGCGTCCTGGCCCAGCGTCCCGCCGTCGACGTCGAGCATTGGGTCCTTGACGGCGGATCCACGGACGGAACCGTGGACATCCTGCGGCGCTACGAGGACCGGATCCGGTGGAGTTCCGGGCCTGACGGGGGGCAGAGCGCGGCCATCAACGAGGGGCTGCGCCGGGGCACAGGTGAAGTCCTGGCATGGTTGAACTCCGACGATGTCTACGAAGCCGGCGCCCTGGCCGCCGTGGCCGGAGCCTACCGGCAGGCCCCGTTCGCCTGGGCTTTCGGGAACTGCCGGATCATAGACGAGGCCGACCGCGAGATCCGCCGCCCGATCACGGCCTACAAGATTCATCAGTCGCGCCGCTACTCATTCCGGCGGCTCCTGAGGCGCGACTTCATTCCGCAGCCGGCTGCCTTCTTCACGCGCGAGGCGTTTGCCCGGACCGGCGATCTGGATCCGGACCTGCATTACTCGATGGACTACGATTATTGGCTCCGCCTCGGGCGGCGATGGTCCCCGCGTTACCTGGACCGGACCTTGGCGTCCTTCCGGTGGCACGCGCAATCCAAGAACGGGGCGGCCTACCGGGCGGCGGCATGGGAGACCTTCCTGACGGCCCGGCGTCACGCCCGGCCCGGCGAAGGCGGCGACGTGTTCCTGCACCGCCTGCACGTGCTTGCGTTGGCGGTCGTCTACCGGTTCCTGGAGTAACCCCATGCGTATTGGCGTCAACACGGTGTTTCTGGTTCCCGGCCGCGTCGGCGGCTCCGAGACCTACGTCGTCGACACGTTGCGCCATGCCGTGCCCTTGCGGCGGGACGTCGAGTGGGTTCTGTTCACAAATAAAGAAAATGACGGCCTGTTGCGCGAGCGGTTCGGGGCGGAGCCGAACGTGTCGTGCGAGGCTTTGGGTGTACGGGCGAGCGGCAAGCTGGCGCGGCTTGTGGGCGAGCAGACGGCGCTGCCGCGCGCGTGCCGGCGCCGGGCCGTCGACCTGCTTTGGTCGCCGGGGTATACGGCCCCGCTGGCGGCAGGATGCCCGCAGGTCGTGTCCGTTCTCGACATGCAATACTGTGAGTTCCCGGATGATTTTACCCTTCCGGCGAGATTAGCGTTACGGGCCATCGTGCCCAGGGCCGCGCGGCGGAGCAGGCTCGTGCTCACGCTGTCGGCATTCAGTCGCGATCAGATCGTCCGTTACGCGCATGTGCCGCCGGAGCGTATCCGGGTGGTGCATTTGGGCGTCGACGCCGTGTTCGCCGCGCCCCTGCCCGTGCAGGAACTGGCAGCGCGGGTCGGCCGGCTCGTCCCGGCGGGACCCTACGTGCTCTGCGTGGCGAACACGCACCCGCACAAGAATGTCGCCGCGCTCGTGAAGGCTTTCGACCACCTGCCGGGTGCACCGGCGGTTCGACTCGTGCTGGTCGGCGTCGAGGGGCGTGGCGAGGCCGACGTGCGGGCCGCGATCCGCGCGTCGGCACGGGCGGACCGGATCGTGCGGCTGGCGGGCCTGTCGCGGGCCGACTTGGTGGCGTTATACCAGGGGGCTTCGGTTTTCGCGTTTCCCTCGCTCTACGAAGGGTTCGGCCTTCCTGTTCTCGAGGCGATGGCGGCCGGCGTCCCCACCATCGCGGTCCGCTGCGGCCCCCTGGCCGAGATCGGCGGCGAGGCGATTCTCTATACGGATGGGTCGGCGGACAACCTCGGCAGGGCGCTGGTCGAGATACTGGCCCTCCCGGAGGCCGCCCGGCAGGAGTGGATCGAGCGTGGTGCCCGCCGGGCGGCGACGTTCACATGGGACCGGACGGCCCGGGAAACGCTGGGCTGCCTGCTGGAGGCGGGATCGACGCGCGCGTAGCGGCGGCGAGGCCCGCTCACGGGACATGGTTGGATCGGACGTCCAGGATGCGCGGCGCGTCCACGCCGGAATCCTTGCCCGACTCGAGATAAGCCGTCGTGCGGTACTCGGATTCGGTCATGTCGTTGAGTTCGTGCAGCATCTCGCGCAACGACTCGGCAGCCTCCATGCTCGAGGACAGCAGTTCTTCCGTGACCGCGCGGTCCTGGCTCGGCATCCGCGTCATCAGCTCCAGGCTGGCCAGCAGCACGGTGGCTGGCTGGCCCAGATGGTGGCAGGCGGCGCCCAGGCTTTCCACCATGACACGTTGACGCTCCGCCTGACGCTCCGCCTGTTCCGCGCGCCGACGGTCGCTGATATCCAGGAACGAGAGCACCATGCCCGACAGTTCGTCCTCGGTGTTGCGGTTGGCCGCCGCGACGACTTGGACCGCGACCGTGGAACCATCCGGACGCGCGACCGTGATTTCGCCGGTCCAACTGTTGCCGCCCGACACGGCCTTGATCATAGCCTCGGCGACGGCAGGCTCCGGGAACAGCGACCGCACTTCGCGGCCGATCAGATCTTCGCGCCGCTCCCGGCCCCACAACCTTGCCGCCGCATTGTTGACGTACTCGATTTGAGTGTCCCGGTTGGCGATCGCAATGCCGGTGGGCGTATTCTGGATCGCATTGTGGACGGTACGGAGCATATCTTCGGCTTGGCGGCGCCACGTGATGTCGCGGATGAACATGCACAGGTACTGCACGCCATGCACCGTGAGACGATTGACTGCGATTTCCGTCGGGAAAATGCGACCGTCCTTCCGGTTGCAGTAGGCTTGGATCAGTACGAAACGATCCTTATCGAGCGTACTGATGAGCGTGGCGAGCGTAGCGGCGTTGGCTCCCGAGATCACGTCCGTAATCGACATCGCGCACAGTTCCTCGCGGGTCTGCTTCAAAAAATCCTGGGCGCGCGAGTTGGAATCAACGATGCGGCCGTTCGTCTCGGCAATCACGGCGCCGTCGTAAACACTGTGGAAGAGCTGCTGAAAATCGGCCCCGCCGACACGTACCGCAGGCGTGGCCGACTCCCGGGGTGGATGCACCGGCTCGGCCGAAGGCACCGCGCCCGGCGGCCTGCGTCCGGTGCGTTGGAGTTCATCACGCAGGTCCGGCGGAATGTCAATCCGCATCGTCTTTGACGAGCCATTCGGTTGCGTGTTCATCGTGAAGCGACGGCTGAAATACAGGCTGCCCCATGCTACACATTCCATCCGCGGTGCCACAATCATTTTTTAGCAAACAGGAATTCGATCCCAGGATACGGCGTTATGGCTGATTCTTTTGGCAGGAATGAGAGAGGATGAGTGGGAAGGAAAGCGGGAGCGGCGGGTTGCGGGGAGTTTTGAGGCGGTGTTACGGAGTGCGGCGGGGTGGAGTTGGGGCTGGAATGGCAGCCGGAGACAGAGT
>CAITUY010000004.1 GCA_903895695.1 uncultured bacterium | reverse complement strand
ATGGCAGGCTCCATCCGATTCTTCGCCGCCGTCCCCTACGGCCACCTCCACATTCCCGCGCCGCCGTTCCTGGCGGTGGCCGCCTGGTACGCGGCCATCCTCGCCTGGCGCTTTCACCTGTGGGTGAAGAGCCCGGCGGCAGCGACGGAAGTCACCTGAGAACCGGAGGCATGACCTTCGAAGGTTTCCTGGAGGGGCGCTTCGTAGTGCCTGCGTGAGTCCTGAGTTCACGCTCCCCCGCCTCGCGGGTCATCCGCCGAATGACGCTGCAACGTCACGGGCGGGAACCACCGCAACTTGGCCGCTGCCCGGCCGAGGTCCGTCTGCCCGCACCGCCGCACCAGTGCCTTGTAGAACCGGTCAGCCGCCTTCGGATCGCGCTGCTTGAGCCACGTCCCGGCCTCGCAGAGCACATCGGCCGTTACGGCCGCGTCATCCGGCATCAGGGACGCCGCCTCCCACGCCAGGTCCGCGGCCAGATACCGATAGTGATAGCGTTTCTCCGGCGCCACCCCGTGTTGCCGCACCCGGGCCGCCTCGTCCGCGCCGACCCGCGCCATCACCGGCCCATTCGTGCCCGTGCGCTCCTTCCCGAACTCGCCGGTATCAAAGGCGCCGTCCCACTCGCGCCAGTCCGGCTCGGTCTCGGTCCCGAACAGTTCCATTCCCAGATAGCGCATCAGGCGCGCCGCCCGCCACAGCCTGGTCGCGCGCTCAGACGGGGTTCGCCACGCCTCGCGCCCGCGTACCAGACAGTCCTCGTACTGCCGCAGCCAGTCGCGCCAGCGGAAGGGGTAATAGCCCGCGGCCTCGGCGCCATGCCCCTCACGCGCCAGCCGCCGCCCGAGCAGGTAGCGGATCGCGTAGGCCGTCGTTTCAGTATTTGTAAACTGTGATGAATCCCACCAGCCCCCGGGTTCGCGCGCGTCGGGAGGCTGCACCGGCCACGCACGATCGACGTACACACGCAACTCGTCAGTCGAAAGGACACGTTCCGCCACATAGGCGCTGTCCGTCCACCAGCCGTGGCGCAGGAGCAGGTCCAGTGCCTGAGGATAACGGCCGTCGCTCATGAGCAGCGCGGCCAGTTCCCCGGCCGCCTGGCTCCCGGGAAGCTGGCCGCGGTCGCGTTCGGTCACCGTGAACGAAGGCGACATGCCGCCCGCATCCAGGCCGCCTACCAGGCCTTCGAAAATCGCCTGGGCCCGGACACGATCCCCGCGCCGCAGACTGAGCTTGGCGTCGAGCCAGCGCGCCGTGAGGCTGTTGGTACACGCGACGGTCAGCCAGTGGGTTGCGCCGCTGAAGTCGCCTTCCTCATAGGCCAGCCACGCCAACCGATCAGCGCCGCTCACCGCGCGTTGACCGCGCCGTGCCAGGGCAGCCAGCCAAAACGCGGCTTCCTCGGGTGCGGCGGCCTCGGACTCCGGCCCGGCGCGGGACACGAGGTAGGCTGTAACAACTCGTTGAAGCCGGACGTCGCCGGCAGCAGCCTCAAGACAATCCGGCCCCGCCGCCAGCAAGCGCCGCACCAGGGTCTGGAGCGAAGCGACCGCCCCGCGGTCACCTTCACCGTATTGCTCCAGGTAGAGCGCCGCGGCTTGCTCGAACCGGCCGGCCCGCAGTTCCAACTGCGCCTCCCACCCAAGACTCTCGGCTGCCAGGCCCAATGAATCGTGGTACCCGGCCGCCGCGAGTGCGCGCGTCAGTTGGTACCAGGCCGCGGCAACCGGCTCTTCCCCTTCCGGCTGGGTCCGCCCCAGCATGTAGGCAGCCCACGTCGACTTGTAGCGCCTCTCTTTGGGAGGCAACTCGAATACGGCCCGCCACCAGTCCCGGGCCGACGCCCTGTGACCCAGCCGATACGCCACGACACCCTTCGCGTACCGTTCGAAGTCCCGCGGCAGGCCGGCGGGCGGTTCCAATAGATCCGGCGGCAAACTTGCCGGAACACTATCGGTCGAACATGTCCACGAAGCCAGCATCGGCTCGTATCCGCCGGCCAGAACCCGGAATACCCGGTAGGCAGCGACCCTCCGGTCCACGTCTGGCCCGACCAGCGCCGATTCACGCAGGGCGGCCGCGAGATCCATCACGTCGGCGCGCACCGTATTCAACCACGGCGCGTCAAGGCCGATGGCAGGCTCCTCGTCGCTTTGCCCCAGGCCCAGGCGCGACGCAGCGGGCAGCAGATCGCGAAGCTCAGCCGCGAAGTTGGCCTCAGGCATGGTCCGGAAACACTCGTCAGCCCGGTCGAGAATCGTAGGCGGGAAATCCGGACCGCAGGCCGGGACGCGGTCCAGCGTGGCAAGCAGAACACTGACCGCCACTACTAGTGTACTATGGATTCCGGTATTATTCATGCCGCACCCACCCCACGACGCGTCGCTCGCCGGGCCGCAGGACCTGCAGTTTCACGGCATCGCCGGCCGGCGCGAATCTCACCTCAGCCGGACCGACTCGTTGCGCCGCGAAGCCCCCCACCCCGTCGGCCGCGGCCAGGCGATTAGTGCCCAAGTCCACCGCGACGTCTAACGACGACACAGCCACATCGTCGTCGCCCGCGTTCGTCACCGCCACGTCGACCAGGGCCGCCTCGTGTGAATCAAGGACGGTGAGTGCCCTGCCGGCCGGCGTTTCGCCGTGCCTGACGCGCGCGAACGTGGCCGGGGCCCAGTTCAAAAAGTCGCCCGCAACCGGCAGGCGGTACCACAAAATGCCAACCAAATTCGGCGGCCGTTGCGCCAACCATTCGCGGACCAACGCCGCCACGGCCGCCGGTTCCACGCGGATGCGTTCCAGGCGCGCCGAACGGGGCCAGTTCGGCAGCGGTCCCTCGGCGCTGACGCCCAGCGCACGGCCGGCTTCGTCGCGTGCCGCCACATAGGCATAGGTCGGCAAGGCAACATCGAAGGTCACGCCCAGCCGTGCGAGCGCCGTGACGGCCGCCCGGGCATCCTCAAGGTCAAAGAGTTGTGGCTCGCCCGCCGTATTGTGCAGCCAGTGGACCTGTAATACGCAGCCATCCACACGCCGCAACAGCTCCCGGCATTGTCGGTGAGGCAGCCAACTGGGAAGCACAGTGATGCGGACGGGCACCGGCTGGACCGCCGCGCGCAGACGGGTAATCCAGCCGGCATACTCGCCCAACCGTCGCTCGGGACAATCGTAATCCACCTGCACCTCCGCGACGTTGAGCGCCTGGCTCCGGGCGTCGGCCACGATCGCCCGGGCCAGGGCGCAGAGCGTCGCCACCTCCGGGCTGTCCGCGGCCAACGGTTCAGGCCGGCCTGTCACCCGCAGCGCCAATCCGATGGGCCGGCCGGCCACCTTGAGCGCAGCGTAGTCGAGGGCAATCCGCACCGGGACGGGCCGGGTGTCGCTCCACCCGACTTGCGCCGCCAGCACGACGAGGCGCGTCAGGTCGGGTGGAGCGTTGCTGACCGCCTCGGATACGGCTGGCGTCCAGACGCGCTGCCAGACATAGGCGCCCTGGACGAGGTCACCGGACGCCGGCCGCTCACGACAGGAGACAACGACAACGATAGTCCCCCCGAGTGTCAGCAGCACAGCAAGACTTCGCAGACACAGGCCAACCCTCATGGTGAACACCTATAGACGGTTCCGTCGTCGGGAGCGACGCATTTCGCCGCCTGCTTCCACGAAACCATGACTGGAATTCC
Source organism: uncultured bacterium (assembly GCA_903895695.1). Classification (GTDB taxonomy): domain Bacteria; phylum Verrucomicrobiota; class Kiritimatiellia; order CAIKKV01; family CAITUY01; genus CAITUY01. The sequence continues at coordinate 58,350 of CAITUY010000004.1, read as the reverse complement.
GGCCCTATTTCCAGTATTGTAAAGGTTTGAAGCGTACTAAGGGTAAAATGAATACACGGCGCGCATTGTGCAGATGCATTGGCATCGGGACGGCCTTCGCCCTCACGATAGGCGTGGGTGCCTACGGGGCCATGACTGGGGATCCGGCCGTTGTGTCCTGCGACATCGTGGCCTCCATGCGGCCCTTCCCACCCGAGGCAAAAGCGGCCGTGGATGCCTTGTTTGCCTTCGCGGCGGATTCAGGCACCCCCTTCACCCCCGACAAGGCCAAGCCCCTGGTTGATTTTGTGCGATCCGCTTCTGTCACCGACAGCGGCTGGGAACTGCCCGAACGGGATGGAGCGGAAGGCGCAGCGTACGTTGTGAAGATAGGGGTCCCCCTGGCGCAGTATCTCAATCTGAACTTCAACCCCGGCATCCCCGACTACGCCGTCTTCCCGGCCTCCCTGCGCTACTCGGCGTGCCTCGACAGCAACGAAATGCGACGCGCCTATGCCTGTATTGAAACCGGCCCCACGGGCACCCAGGCCTATGCGTCGGCCCGGCTGACCGGCATGGAAGAAATCACGCCGAACCCCGAATCGGGCAGCTATTTTTCCTACACAAACTCACGGGTCTTCCTGCGCTGCAAAGTCGAGGACCGGGATGTCCTGTTCTCGTGCTCGGAGACAGCCGCGCCGTCCACCTACAGCCTGCGCGGCGTCCCGATCGGCCCCCCGGGGGAGGCCCTGTTCTATTATAGCGAAAAGCCGGGGCTGAACCTGAGAGGGATGACGTGGATGCTTTCCCAGATCAAGCGATCCACAACGCTCAGCGTCTACGTTGCGCTGAGCTCCAATGAAACCGCCGTCACGACCTTCGCGTGGTTGAAGGCCGGGTGGAAGGGCATCAATGTCACCCGGTCCTCGCATATTCTCAACTCGCAGATCAACACGCTGGACTTCTCGCGGCGGATCGCGCAGGACCCGCGCGTCTCGGCGCCGCAGCTCGCCGCCATCGTCGACACCGTGAACGGCCTGCTCCCCGCCGCCATCGACGCCGATTACGAGAAATACCTGGCTTATGTCAGACGGTGGCGTGACAACGGCGGAAAGGGCGGGGGGACCGACTCCCTCTTGCAGGATCTCTATGATGCCAAGACGACCCAGTCCATTCCTTTGTCATATCGGCGCGCACTCGTCGTTCAGGAACGGGTACGGGCCTTGATGGGCAGCTCCACCTGGTCAGCCGGCGCGGATGGCGCGGTTCTGGCGCAACAGTAAGCGACTTCGGCGCTGGAAGTCGGGCTCCCAACCGTATATGCTGCCGACCATGTTCACGAACCCTCGATCCGTCCTATTGAGCGCGGCCTTCGGGCTCACCGTGGCCGGGCTATCCGGATGTCGTCATCTCCCGGAGTCGCCGCTCCCGGAACCGACGCCGTTGATGATGGCTGCACCCGCGCCAACCGGCGCAGCACCACTCTCAACCAACGCACTGGCCGGCGGCGCCGCTGTGACGGCGCCCCACTCCACAAACGCACCCACCGCGCGGCCGGAGACGCCTGTGGCGGCGACCAATGCCCCCCGCGGCATTGGCCCGACAACCAATGCGTTGGCCGCAGTCGAGGGCGATGACGACGCGTACGACCAGATCCGGCTGCTGACAAAGACACTCATGATTATCCGCGCCAACTACGTGGACGAATCCAAGACTTCCTACAAGGATCTGGTTCATGCCGCCTTGAGCGGCATGGTGCAGTCGCTGGATCCCTACAGCCAGTTCATGGAGCCCACGGGTTACCGCTCGCTCAAGGAAGAAACCCAGGGTGAGTTCGGCGGCATTGGCATCGTCCTCGGCGTCAAGGACGGCACCCTGTCGGTTGTCGCGCCCATGGAAGACACGCCGGCGTTCCGCGCCGGCATTCTCGCCGGCGACAAGATCATCGAGATCAACGACGAAAAGACCGACGGCATGTCCATATCGGACGCCATCAAGCACCTGCGCGGCGACAAGGGCACGGGCGTCAAAGTGAAGATCCTGCGCAACAATCACGATATCAAGGAATACCCGTTGCGCCGCGACGTCATCAAGATCAGCAGCGTGAAAGGCGCGCGCGTGCTGAACGGTGGCATTGGATACGTGCGAATCACTCAATTCAGCGAACCGACCGCTGCCGCCCTGCAGGAGGCAATGGAGAAACTCGCCAAGAAGGATATCCGCGGCCTGATTCTCGACCTTCGCAACAATCCGGGCGGGCTGCTCCTTTCCGCCATCCAGGTCAGCCAGATGTTTCTCAAGAAGGGCACGGTCATCGTCTCGACGCGCGGTCGTGAGGGAACCCCCGCCGGGCCGACAGCCCGCGCGACCGCCGACCACCCGTTCGACGACCTGCCCATGGCCATCCTGGTCAACGCCGGGTCAGCGAGTGCGGCAGAGATCGTGGCCGGCGCCCTGCAGGACAACAAGCGCGCCATTCTGGTCGGCGAGACGACCTACGGAAAAGGCTCCGTTCAGAGCGTGGTGCCGATCGAAGGCGGCAATGCCCTCCGCCTCACCACGGCGCGTTACTATACGCCCAGCGGCCGGAGCATCCACGACAAGGGCATCGAGCCCGACATCGTGGTGCCCCTCAGTCCGGAGGAGTGGGGCGAAGTGGTCAGCAAGCGCAACTACGACGAGAACCCCGAACTGTTCGCCGACAAGGAGAAACCTCCGAAATACGCGACGACCGTGGACCGCCAAATGGATCGCGCCATCGATCTGCTCAAGGGCATTCTGATCTTCGAAGCGCGGCGGTAGAGAGATTGAATAGTGAAGAGTGAATACTGAATATTGCTGCCACGACAGCAGGCCAATGAGTCAGCGCCTCTTCTGACACGAGAGCGGACGGCGTGCGAACTTCTGACTCACTCTCCACAGTCTACAATCTTCAATTCCTACCCATGCTCGTCCTCGGCATAGAAACTTCCTGCGACGAGACCGCCGCGGCTGTCGTGCGCGATGGCCGCTTCGTGTTGTCGAACGTCGTTCACACGCAAATCGCCCAACACCGCCCGTATGGCGGCGTGGTGCCGGAAATCGCATCGCGCCAGCATGTCGAGCATCTGCCGGCCGTGCTGGAGGAAGCGATGCGCGCGGCCGGCGTCGACTGGAGCAGCCTGGACGCCGTCGCCGTGACGCACGGGCCCGGCTTATCGACTTCGCTCCTCGTGGGCTTGGCTGCTGCCAAGGGGCTGGCCATTCGCCTCAATAAGCCGCTGGTCGGAATCAACCATCTCGAAGCCCACCTCTACTCGGCCTTCCTCGGTCCCGATGCCCCGGAGCCCGCCGCGCTGATGCCGTTCGTGTCGCTGATCGTGTCCGGGGGCCACACCGCCTTCGTGCGCGTCGACGGCATCGGCCGATACCGGCTACTGGGGCGAACGGTGGACGACGCGGCCGGTGAGGCATTCGACAAAGGCGCCAACCTGCTCAAACTGGGCTATCCCGGCGGCCCGGCCATCGACAAGGCGGCACTCGGCGCCGACCCGGCAGCCGTGCGGTTCCCGCGCGGCATTCTCCGCAACCTGCCGGCCCGGCTCACGGGGCTCGATGCGCGTTGCTGCGTCAGCTACAGCGGCCTCAAGACTTCCCTGCTCTACTACCTGCGCGACCATCCGCTGGCCGGCGCCGGCGATCCTGTTGTGGGGTCGCTGGCTGCGAGTTTCCAGGAAGCCATCGTCGACACGCTGCTCAATCGCGTCGCGCATGCCCTGGGAAACCTGCGCACCCTGGCGGTCGTGGGCGGTGTGTCGCTCAACAGTCGACTGCGCGGGAAGCTGGCCGCCCTGGCCGAAAAACGCCGGTTCCGCCTGATCCTCGCGCAACCCGCCTTCTGCGCCGACAATGCCGCCATGGTAGCCGGCCTCGCCAACCACAAACTCGCCGCCACGCCCCCCCCTGCCGAAGCCTTCCTCCTCGACGCCGAACCGAACTTGGGAATCGGGGAGTAGGCCCCGCTCTGCCTTGCGAAACCGGCGGCTTCCCGCTACAGTCCCTCCCGCCGCTGGCTTCAAACGTTGGAGGGGGCGACGCGGCATCGATTGCATGGAGACAAAAAGCAAAACATCAGGGCGCCTGTTGTTCGCGCTGAGTATCGCGGCGCTGGGCGTGGTCTACGGCGACATCGGCACCAGTCCGCTATATGCCTTCCGCCTGTGCTTCAACGATGCCACGCCGCCCACCCAGGCGTCGATCCTCGGCGTGCTTTCGCTCATCTTCTGGTCCCTGGCCGGCCTGATCACCCTCAAGTATCTGGTCCTTGTCCTGCGCGCCGACAACAATGGCGAAGGCGGCAACCTGGCCCTCATGGCGCTCGTCCGCGGCGGGGACCGCAGTATGGTTTCGGTGGGCTCACGGCTGATCCTGTTCTCGGGCTTATTCGGCTCGGCGCTGCTCTACGGCGACGGCCTGATTACCCCAGCCATCTCAGTGCTCAGCGCCGTCGAAGGGTTGCAGGTGGCGGCCCCGTCGCTGCATCGGTGCGTGATTCCTTTCTCCCTGGCGATCCTTGTCGGCCTGTTCTGGGTACAGAAGCACGGCACCCAACGCGTCGGCGCCGTGTTCGGCCCCATCATGGTTGTCTGGTTTGTCGTCATCGCGATGCTGGGCCTGCGGCACATCGTCCAAATGCCCGGCGTACTGGCGGCCATGAACCCCGCGTATGCCGCGGGGTTCTTCGTGGAGCACCGCTTCCACGCATTCGTCACCATGGGCACGGTCTTCCTGTGTATGACCGGCGGCGAGGCTCTGTATCTGGACATGGGACACTTCGGCACATTCCCCATCCGGGTCGGCTGGTTCACCTTCGTGCTGCCAGCCTTGCTGCTCAACTACTTCGGGCAGGGCGCCTATCTTTTGGGACACATGCACGATCCCGACGCCTACGGCCAACTCTTCTACCGCATGGCCCCAAGTTGGTCGCTCTACCCGCTCGTGGCCTTGGCCACCGCCGCCACAGTGATTGCGTCTCAGGCGGTCATCTCCGGGGCATTCTCGCTCACACGTCAGGCCATGCAACTAGGCTACTGCCCGCGCCAGGAGATCATTCATACCTCAGAGGCCACCATCGGCCAGGTCTACCTGCCCGTCGTGAACGCCATGCTGCTGGTCGGCACCGTCTCCCTGGTGCTCGGATTCAAGGATTCCGACAGCCTTGCCGGCGCCTATGGCCTCGCCGTGTCCATGACGATGCTCCTGACCACGATCATGCTGGCGATCTGCATGCACAGGCGCTGGCACTGGCACCCAGTGCTCGTGGCGCTGCTTGTCACCCCGATATTCGGCTTCGACCTGACGTACTTCGCATCAAACGTCCTCAAGATCCCCAACGGCGGGTGGGTCGGGTTGAGCGTGGCCGTCATCATGTTCACGGTCCTGGTCACCTGGCAGCGCGGCCGCCTCCTGCTGAGCCGCAAGCTCACCGAGGAGAGCATTTCGTTGACGATGTTCCTCCCCGAAATCGGCCGAAGTCACCCCCTGCGCGTTCCCGGAACGGCGGTTTTCCTGACAGGCAACGCCGACATCGTGCCGCGCACCCTGCTGCATAATTACAAACACAATAAGGTTCTGCACGAAAACATCGTTCTGCTGCGCGTGATGACCGAGGAAGTACCTCGCATCCCCGCGACCGAACGCGTGACGGTCGAACGCCTGGACGGCGGCTTCACGCGAATCCTGGCGCGGTACGGGTTCAGCGAGGATCCAAACCTGGCGGAACTGCTAAGTGGGCTCCACGTCGAGGGGCTCGATCTCGAGCCCATGAAATGTACGTTCTTCCTGGGCCGCGAGACGCTGGTCCTGGCCGCTGGCCACAACATGCGCCCGTGGCGGAAACGCCTGTTCGCTTTCCTGTCGCGCAACGCGCTGGACGCCTCCAAGTTCTTCCACCTCCCGCCGAACCGCGTCATCGAGATCGGCGTGCAGGTGGTGCTGTAAGTGGCCTAATGACCATTGACGAGTGACCCATGACCACGTTCGACCTGCAAAACTACCTCAGCGCGCGGCGGGCCTGGGTCGATGCGGCCCTGGAGTCCCGCCTGCCGCCGGATACGACGCGGCCGCCGCTCCTCCATCAGGCCATGCGTTACTCGGTCATGGCCGGAGGCAAACGGCTCCGTCCCGTGCTGTGCCTGGCCGCATGCGAAGCGGTCGGCGCCGTCCCGGAGGCCGCGTTGCTGCCCGGTCTTGCTGTCGAAATCCTGCACACCTACACGCTCATCCACGACGACCTGCCCTGCATGGACGACGACGAGCTGCGCCGCGGCAAGCCGACCTGCCACGTGAGATTCGGTGAAGCCACCGCGCTGTTGGCCGGCGATGCGCTGCTGACGCTGGCCTTTGAATGGCTGGCCGAGGCCCGCACCCCCGCGCCCTATACCCCCGCCCAGCTCGCGCTGGAACTTGCCCGGGCGGCCGGCAGCCAAGGCGTCATTGGCGGCCAGGTCGAGGACCTCGCGGCCGAAGGCCAGCCCGTCGACGCCGACCGGTTGGACTACATCCATCGCCACAAGACGGCCGCCCTGATCCGCGCTGCCGTCCGCATGGGCGGTCTCTGCGGCGGGGCCACGCCAGCACAACTCGACGCCCTGACGCGCTACGGCGAGGCCAGCGGTCTGGCCTTCCAGATCGCCGACGATATCCTGAACGCCACCTCGACGCCCGAACAACTCGGCAAGCCCGTGGGCAGCGACCGGGAGCGCGGGAAACTCACCTACGTGGCCGTGCACGGACTCGAACGCAGCCGTGCTCGGGCTGAGGACCTCGTCCGTGAGGCCGGCGGCGCCATCGAGGGCCTCCCCGGCGACACCGCCCCGCTACGCGCCCTGGCAGAACACGCGATCCGTCGCTCTTCGTAATGACCATGAGCGCCGACACGCGCCAACCGCTGCTCGCGATCGTCTTCGCCGCGCCTGTGCCGTATGGCGCCGCCCTGCAGTGGCAGGCTGCCCTCGTGAGCGCGCGCCAGGCCGGACGTGTTCCCGACGTGCTGCTCGTGCTCGAACACACGCCCGTCATTACCTGCGGCGTGCGCGCCCGCGCTGCCCATATTCTTGCCGCGCCGGCCCGCCTGGCCGAACTCGGAATTGAACTGCACAGCACGCCGCGCGGCGGCGACGTCACCTACCACGGCCCGGGCCAGTGGGTGCTCTACCCGATCCTTAAGTTGACGGGAGCTGACGCCGACGCGCATGCCTTCGTGTCTAGCCTGGAGGAAGCCGCCATCCGCACAGCCGGCGACTTCGGCGTGGCGGCCACGCGGCGAGCAGGCAAAACGGGCGTCTGGACCGATTCCGGCAAGATCGCCGCCATTGGAGTGCGGTTTCAAAAATGGGTGTCATCGCATGGCATGAGTTTCAACGCGGCCCCCGACCTGAGCCACTTTGACCTGATCGTACCGTGCGGACTGGCCGGCGAGCGGGTCACGAGTCTGCGGGCCCTGCTGGGGTCCGCCTGCCCGTCGCGCGACGCGGTGCGCGACGCGCTGCTACGGCACTTCGCGACCGTGTTCGGGCGGGAGGTCGAGGTCGTGATGAATGGAACGCCGGATATGCCTGACGCCGTGACGCGTCTCCTGAAAACGACGGCGAACCCCTCGACAGGAGACCGGCATGTTCGCGCATTGGCCGTGGCAGGCCGGTTCCGGTCCGGCCACCGGAACCTCTCGGTGCAGCACGACGCCGAGTTCGCGAAGACTTCCCGTCGATAAACGATTACATCGACAAGGAACGTCGAGACGCGCCCGGCGATGTCCGCATCGAGCACGACGAGGTCAATCCCATCGACCTCTTCCCCCGCGGCATCTGAATGCAATGGCCCCATTCACGTCTGCTCGTTCCAGAGTGTCGCAATCTCTTTCATCTTGCTTGGCATGGCGGCAACGTCCGGGCCTCACCGGGCCGCGATCAGCGGTCCGATGCAGGCCGTCGTTCGGCGTCAGTGAGCAATAAGTGCGTCGTCCCTTGTCGTCTCAGGCTCACTGCCGGTTCGCATGGTCAAAACCGTCCCTGGCACAGTTGTGTCCATCGCATTGAGAAAATCAACCATCTGCCGAGCCTTGCCTGACTGCAGGTCCGTCAGCATAACCGAATGGGTCGGCCAACTCTCTTCAGTAGCCATCGAAGCAATTGAAATATCCAGCGAATTTGTCCTAACCCCTATCCACGTGGCATAAGATTCCCCACCGGAAAACCCGAAATGCGCATAGTAGGTTCCGCCGCCGGTAGTTGGAATTGCCTGGTGGTTCTTCATCAGCATCTCTTCCAAGTACGCTAGTGCTTCTTGATCTCTGCATATCAGTCTGCGTTGCTGACATTCCGTCTCGAAGCTCACCAGTCTTACCATCGGATCTCCATTGAGAAGCGCGACCAGTTTGCGCTCCCCCGCTGTGCTTCGTGGAGGCCAGGAGGTCACAATGACGAGCGAGATGACGATTAGGGCCACGACCAGTATCAACATTCCGAACCACAAACAACGCAAACACAGTTTCAGGGCTCTGTTCATAGTCTGTTGCGCTCGATGTAACTATAGCCGCACCTTCAGGCGAAGGCGTCGGCAAACGCATCCAGTTCCACGCGGGTCATGCCGATCAGAGCCCCCTGCCGCCGCCACTCCGCCACCGCGGCGGCGACTTCGCCGATGATCGCCTCGCGTTGAGCCGGCTTGATGCGGAAGTACGGCGCCTCGGAACGCAGTGCGGCGAGGGAAGCCGCAGGGCCAGCGCGAGGTGAGATCCATGTTTTCAACTCAGGGACGCGATCGGGAAAGGGGTTGAGATCAAAGGCGGGGGCCAGGCGCCACTGGCCGTGGCCGACATGCAGCGGGCTTCGAGCCCGAGGCACGCCGGGGCGGGGTGACTCGCTTTGGCAGATGTTCGACTTCGAGTAGTAGGCCCTGCTCGTCATTGCGCTGATCGACCAACTCGGCCAATGGCGAGCCGAAACCGAGTACAAACAGCGCTTGGGCATAGGCCCCCAGGGAGACGGTTGGGTCGCCCTTTTCCATCCGTTGCCATGTGGACTTGGACACCCCGAGCCGTTCACACACCATGGCCGATGTGAGACGCCGCTTGCGCCGGGCTATGGAAAGGTCGGCGCCAAACTTGACGAGTGAACGTCGTACGGGCAAGGACAACAGATCGTTGACCGCTGATTTCATGTAGTCACTATATATAATCCTCAAAGGTAGTCAAGGATTCATATATAATCCACTACGCCATGAATCGCATCCCAAAAACCATGAAGATCAGGCCATGAACCGGCCACGGGAGTCACCCATCCACCCTCGGCCCTCCACCTTCCACCCTCCGGCCCTACCACCCCAACGCGCGAAACAGCAGGTGGAGCGCGATGCCGGTCGCCGCGATCACGACCAGGTACGGCACGACCAGTCGGTAGATACCCGCCGAGGGGGCGGTGAAGTAGTCTCGCGACATGATCATGCACAGGTGCACGGGCGATAGCATCATCCCGGTGTAGCCGAAGGCCATGGCCAGGACCACGGTTGACATGGGCGTGAGCCCGCTGCCCTCGGCGTGCAACAAGCCCACCACCAACGGGAATGACGTGGCGGCGTAGCCGACGCCGATCCCGGTCACCAGCCCGGCCAGAAAGGGCAGCGCCGCCACGGTCACGGCCACCGGTATGCCGCTGGCAATGAGTTCGCGGCTCGCCACCGGCAGCAAGCCGGAGGAGTCGAGGAGCGACTTGAAAATCATGACACCCGCCACGGTCACGATGGTCTGCAACGATTTTCGCTCAACCAGTTTGCGGAACGTGTTCCGCTCCGGAAGCCGCCACTCGTCGACCGCAATCATGATCAGCGCCAGGACCAGGCCCGCCAGCATGCCCAGCATCTTGCGGTTCTCGGGATCCATGGCCGGCACCAGCGGCGCGATCGCGCCAGGCAACACGCAGGCACCGCCGATAACCGTTGCCAGGATCGCGACGAGCAGGCGCTCGCGCGGGTCGGACGCACTCACGGGCGCCATCCCAACCGCCAACTCGACGCGATGCGGACGCACCAGCAGCCAGTAGCCCGCCAGCAGGCTGACCGGCGTCAAGGCGATCAGCGCCAGCACGAAACGCCACGGCTCGAGACCGAACAAGGACATCGAGACGATGACCACCGGATAGAGCGGCCACCAGAATTCCCAGGTGTGCCGGAATACGTAGTTCACGGCCGTCTTCCAGGCGGCCGATCGGGCCGAGTGGGCTGACGCCTGCTCGACGAAGGGAGCGGAGAACAAGGCGCCGGCCGGCATCGGGATCAGGCCGATGATCGAGGGAACGGCCATGAGACCGGCCATCCACCCGTGGCGGCCGCCCCAGCGGCGCACGGCATCCAGGATCGTCTTTGCGTTGCGGGCCTCGGTGTAGTAGCGGCCGATCTCCACCACAAGTGAAATCACCCCGAGAAACAGCCATAGCAGCGGTGACTGCAGCGCCAGCAGCAGGTCGGCGCCGATCCGGCCGGGGCCGTGACCGGCCCAGAATTCCAATCCGATCCCGCCGCCCACCAGGGCCAACCCGAGCGGCACACCGAACCGCGTGGCCACCAGCAGGCCGGCGAACGCGCCGAGGATCTTGGCGACGGCGGGAATGTCCATGAGCGCGCTCAGCGCACCAACCGCCTGCACCGCACGCCGCCCTCGTGCAGCAACGCGCGCGTCTGCTCACTAAACTCGTACTCGTTCTCGAACACGACTTCTTTGATGCCGGCGTTGATGATCATCTTGGCGCAGATCAGACAGGGAGTCAGCAGGCAGTACAACGTGGCACCCTGTACCGCGATGCCATGATAGGCGGCCTGGGTGATGGCATTCTCCTCGGCATGGCAGCAGATACATTCGCCCAGCCCGCTGCCGGACGGCGCATCGCTCGCGCACCGGGCGCACCCCCCCTCGCAGCAGTTCTTCACGCCGCGCGGCGTGCCGTTATAGCCGGTCGAGATGAGGCGCTGATCCTTCACGATGACAGCCGCCACCTGCCGACGGGAACAGTTGCCGCGCCGCGCGACGACCGCCGCGATGTCCATGAAGTACGTGTCCCAGTCCGGCCGGGCCTGTCCCTGCTGTTTCATGGTGCAGACAATGCCGACTCCCCCGGGCCCGGTCAAGTCCCTGCGGCGGCCGGTTCGTCGGCAACGGGTTTGGGCGGGTTCTCTTCGGCCACCGGCTGCTTTGCGTCAAGCTTCCGCAGCCGCTTCTCTTCCTTCTTCTGCTTTTTGGCGAGATCGCGCTGCCGTTTTGCGAATGTATAATTTTGTTGAGCCATCTGTATTCCTCTTCTGCCGGATCCGTGGCTTAAGCGACGGGTTCGATCTTTGTTCGCGAGTCGGAGACATCCCGCCGCGATCGGATCTCCCCTAACTCTGGTCGCCAGACTACCACGCCCTTACGGACGCGGCTACGCCGAATCCTGCCTACCCCTTGATCCCCGTCATCGAAATCCCCTCGATGAACGTCTTCTGCGTGAAGAAGAAGAGGATGATCACGGGCAGGGCGATCAATGTGCTGGCAGCCATGAGGTAGTGCCACTCTGTGCCGCCGTGCTGGCTCTGGAAGAACTGCAGACCCAGGGCCAGCGTGTAGTCCTTCTGCTCGGTCAGGTAGATCAACGGCCCCAGGAAGTCGTTCCACGTGGCCATGAACTGGAACAGGCCCACGACCATCAACGCCGGCCGGCACAGCGGCAGGACGATCTGCCAGAAGATGCGGAATTCCCCGCAGCCATCGATGCGCGCCGCCTCGGACAGATCTTTCGGGATCGTCATGAAGAACTGGCGCAACAAGAACACGTTGAAGGCGCCGGCACAAAACGAACCGACCCACAGCGGCTTCAGGGTTCCGATCCAGCCGACCGACCGGAACAGGCAGTAGACCGGCACCATGACCACCGGGAACGGCACCATCATCGTGGCCAGCGCGACCACGAACAACCGGTTGCGGCCGCGCCACTCGATTCGCGAGAACCCATAGGCGGCGAGCGCGCTGGACAACACGGTGCCGGTCACGGTCAGGAGGCACAGGAAGAGCGTGTTGAACAAGTAACGCGGAAAATACTTCATGGCCGTGATCGCCAGCCCGATATTCTCCCAGCGGAACGAGACCTTCCGCACCACGGTGGCCGTGGCGGTCACGACCTCGCCGGCCTTGCGCTCGCGGAGTTGGCCGCCGTCCTGAACGTACTCCCGGTACGGCAGCCAGGTCGGCGGCATGGACATGGTCTGGTCGAGAGGCTTGAGCCCAGTTGACACCATCCAGAGCAGCGGAACAAGAAATACCGCCGACCCGGAAAGCAGCAGCGCGTAGACAATGACTTTCTTGAGGGTGCGCATGGTCACTCCGCCGCGTAGTAGACGAGTTTGCGGGTGCTTCGCGTGGCCACCCAGGTCAGGAACAAGATGATGATGAACAACACCCACGCCATGGCACAGGCGTAGCCCATCTGGCGGTACTCGAACGCATTCAGGTACAGGTAGACGGCATAGAACAGGGCCGAACGCTGCGGCCCGCCGCCCCCGAGCATGATGAATGCCTGCGAGAACACCTGCAGCGACCCGATAATGCCCATGATCAGATTGAAATATATTACCGGCGAAATCATGGGCAGCGTGACGTGCCGGAACCGGCTCCAGGCGCCCGCGCCGTCCAGGTCGGCCGACTCGTACAGCGAACGCGGCACGTCTTGCAGCGCCGCCAAGTAGATCACCATCGCGTGCCCCACGCCCCACAATGACATCAGGATCAACGATGGCTTGGTCCACGCCGGATCGGCCAGCCACTGCGGCGGATGCGCGATGCCGATGCTCTTGAGCGCGTGGTTCAGCAGGCCGAAGTTCCCGTTGAGAATCCAGAGCCAGATCATGGAACTGGCCACAACCGGTATCAGGGACGGCAGGAAAAAGATGGCCCGGAACACCGACCGACCGCGCACCGACTGGTTGAGCAGCACCGCCACCGAGAGCGACATCACCAGCCCCAGCGGAATGGAAAACGCCGCGAAATACAGTGTATTGCGGAGCGACTGCCAAAAAACGCTATCCGTCAGCATTTCGCGGTAATTGAGCGTGCCGATCCAGACCGGCTTGCTGAGCACGTCATAATCGCAAAACGAGTAGGCCGTGGAGGCGATGACTGGATAGAGCGTGAAGGCCAGGAACCCGACGATCCACGGGCTGACAAACAGCAGGCCGATCCAAAGGCTGTGGCGTTCACCGCGCGTCATTGTCCCTCCATTCCTGGATCCGCTCGTCCTTCACCAGGTCCCAGCGGCGCAGGACCCGGTCGTATTTATGCTGGATGCGCTGCTGGACGTCGCCCAACGCCTGCGCGGGCGTGGCCTGCAGCGCCGTGACGCGATCGGCCGCCACGCGCAGTTCGTCGCTGTACTCGGTCCAAAGCGACATGCATGGCACGGTGTGGGCATTCGGGCTGCGGGCCAGTTCGATGAACGTCCGGATGAACGGATTGGGATGGGAAGCGAAAAAGGCCTCGCTCGTGACGGCCAGCGGGCTGAACTTGCGCTGACCGAGTGCGAGTTTCTCCATGGGCCCCTGCGAATTGACGTAGCGAATGAACTCAAACGCCTCGACCGGATGGCGGGCTCCCTTGGGGATGACGAGCACGTCGCATTCGGCGATCGTGACATTCGGATACGCGGTCGGGTCCTCGGCCGGGAACGGCGCGGCGCCCCACTCCAGTTGCGGCGCGTACTTGTCGATAAAGTTGTACATCCAGACGCCTTGCAGCACCATGGCCACGCGGCCGGATAGAAACGGGTTTTGAGGGGATGAAAAGTTCCCAAACGAGGCGCCGAATCCTCGCAGATTCTCCACCCCGTACTTCTCGGCCACACTCCGGAACCAGGCGAATGCCCGCTCGTTCCCGGGCGTCAACGCCGTAATCCGGCGGTCGCCTTCGGTGAGCCCGCCGCCGAACCAGTACGTCCACAGGGGCATCCACCACCCCGGTTCCTGCGGCAGGTGTCCCACCTGGATCAACCGGAACTCGTGCGCCGCCTTCTCGCGGTCGGTGAGATCCACGTAACGCAGGCGAACCGCCTGATTGCTTCGCGTCACATCGACGACCGTCAGCCGGTCCGACATGGCTTCGAGTTCCGCCAGGCAGCGCGGCGGATGCTCGGGATCCAGCCCGGCATCCCGGAACATCTTCTTGTTCCAGTGCAGGGCCAGCGAACTCGGCGTGCTCGGCAGGGCCCAGACGAAGCCCCGGTACGCGCACAGATCCCAAAACACGGGGATATAATGGTCGCGCCCGATGCCCGCCTCGCGCAGCCGGCGGTCCAACGGCTCCAGGGCATTCTTCTCGGCGAACCCGCAGATGTCACTCGACCAAAGGCCCGCCACGTCCGGCGGATTGCCGCCGGCCGTGGCCAGCAACAGCTTGCGGTTGACCTCGCTGACGGTCAGTTTCTCAACATGGATACGGCTCTGCGAAGCGTTGAAATCGTCCACCACCGCCTGCATGGAGTCGCCCTCAAAGCCCGTCCATTTCTCCCAGTAGTGAACGACGAGGCGCCCGTCCGCGGTCCGTTCGTCCAGCGCCCGCCCGCACCCGAGCAGGCTCAGGGCCAGGCCGAATACGCCGCACCGCCGGAGGACAACCCACCGCCACGCATCGAAACCATCGAGGAGCATACTCATCATCCTGAACCTTCTTGGCACGAAAGTAACACGTCAGGATCTTCAAAACCAGAACACGGCGTCTTCATTCAGGCCGCGCGGTTGAAAATCCATCAGCACCGAGGGTGGACCGCTCTTGACCACCTGACGGAGCGTGGGCCAAAAGATCGTCCAAGAAACATCTTGCTACATCGACCTTTAATAGGTCATATTTGACCGCTCGACGTTGGATTGTGCCGTGACCTCGGCATTTTTCCTTACAAAGGGACGATATGACGAAAAAGAAAACGGAAGCGCCGAAGAAGATTGAAAAGGCAACTCCCGTCGCCAAAGCGCCACCCGCCGCGGAGACCAAAAGCAAGGCCCCTGCAGCGCGTAAACCCGCTGCCATCCGCGCCCCCAACGAACAGCCGGAACTCGAAGCCAAACCCGAAGGCGAGGAGATGGCTGACGATGTCGGCGGCATGAGTTGGGAGGAACGCAGTCAGCGCATCAAGGAGCTTGTCAAACTGGCCGAGGAACAAGGCTTCCTTACCTATGACGATATCAACGAGATGATCCCCAGTTCGGTGATCAATCCGGACGAACTTGAGGGCTACCTCGAGCTACTCCGAAGCATGGACATCGAGATCATCGAGGCGTCGGACGCCGAGAAGTACCGCAAGGAACCGTCCAAGAGCCCGCAGGCCGTAGCGGCCGCCGCGCGCGCCGAACGCCTGGACATCTTTGACGATCCCATCCGCATGTACCTGCACCAGATGGGTCAGGTTCCTCTGCTGACGCGCGAGCAGGAAGTCGAGATTTGCAAGCGTATCGAATCCGCCGAGATCGTCTGCCGCACCCTGTTTGATGAACTTGGCGTCGCCGCCGACATGTACCTGGGAATGGCCGAACGCCTCGAAAACGGGCGGGAACGCTTTGACCGCGTCATCGAGGATAAGTTCGTCGACAGCCGGGACAAGTACCTGAAGGCTCTCCCGCGCGTGAAACGCGAGATCCTCAAGAACCGCGATAAGCTGTTCTCCGATTTCGCCGTCGTACGCAAAACGCGCTCCACGACCGCCCAGAAGGCCAACGCCCAGAAGGACATGGAGAAGACGCGCAAGAAGCTGGCGCAACAGTTCCTCAACCTTTACTACAAGCAGAAGATCATCGAATCCCTGGCCGCCAAGGCCGAGGAAGAATACAAAGAGATGACAAGCGCCATGGGCCAGATCGATGGCCTCAAGCGCCAGCGCAAGAGCCGCAAACAGGAGGAAGGACTCGCGGCCGAGCAGAAACGCATCCGACAACTCGAAGATCGCTTGTGCATGACCAACGAGGAATTCGTGATCAAGTACAAACAGCTCCGGGATGCGATGCGCAAGGGTATGGCGGCGCGCACCGAGATGGTCGAGGCCAACCTGCGCCTGGTGATCAGTATCGTCAAGAAGTACATGAACCGCGGGCTGTCGTTCCTGGACTTGATCCAGGAGGGCAACACGGGGCTTATGAAGGCGGTCGAGAAGTTCGAGTACCGCCGCGGGTACAAGTTCAGTACCTACGCCACCTGGTGGATCCGTCAGGCGGCCACCCGTGCCATCGCCGATCAAGCCCGGACGATTCGAATCCCCGTGCACATGATCGAGACGATCAACAAGCTCATGCGCGTGCAGAAGAAGCTCGTGCAGGAACTGGGACGGGAGCCGACGCCGGAGGAAGTGGCGGAAGAGATGAGCCTGCCCGTCGAACGTGTCAGGGCCGTGTACAAGATGGCCCAGCAGCCGATTTCCCTCCAAAGCCCGGTGGGCGACGGCGATGACGCGCATTTCGGCGATTTCATCGAGGATAAGGGCGCCGAGAATCCGTCGGAAATGACCGCCTACAGCCTGCTCAAGGAGCGGCTGAAGGACGTGCTCGGAACGTTGACCGAGCGCGAACAGCAGGTGCTGAACCTGCGGTTCGGCCTGAACGACGGTTACTCGCGAACCCTCGAGGAAGTCGGCAAGCAGTTCAATGTCACCCGGGAACGAATCCGCCAGATCGAGGCCAAGGCCCTCCGCAAGTTGCGCCACCCCACGCGCATCCGGAAGCTGGAAGGGTTTCTCGAAATGAAGTAACCGGGAGACTCCTTCCGCAGGTGACGGAAGCGACTCCCCTAACTAGGAAGTAGAACGCCATGGGTATTCTGAAACATATGTCATTGACAACGTTTGTGGCCGTCGTATCGCTGGCCTGGTTCCTGATCGGTTTGTTACTCGGCATGCGCCTGCGCGGGGGCCGCCGCGGTTCGGGCAGTTCCGGCAGTTCCAGCGGCTTTAGCGGCGCCGGTGGTGGCCGGGTCAACTCGGCCGAGATCTATGTCGGCGGCCTGGCCGACAACACGACGGAGGCCGATATCCGCAAAGCCTTCGAGCGCTTTGGCCAGGTGAAGGATGTGCGCGTGGTCAACAGCCGCGCCGATGGCACCAACAAGGTCTTCGCCTTCATCACCATGGGTGGTGTCGACCAGGCCCAGGCCGCCGTGGACGGCATGAACGGCCGCGACCTGGACGGCAGCAAGGTGATCGTGAGCGAAGCGCGCTCCCGCCGCCGCCGCGGCCGGCGGTAACCCGCCCGACCCCCCGGCAACGGGGGCAACTACTTTCCTGAGCGGACACATTTCCGAGTTGTGCCGTTCTGCCATTAGGGAGCGATGCACGATGTGGGGTGGCCGTCCCCGGCCGACTGGCATGCAGAGGCGGATGAGGACATCCGCCCCGCTTGGGAAAGACGCCACACCATAGGCTTTGGTGGGGCACCCGAGTACTGAGCGGCGGGATAACGCATGAAGACCCTCATAGGCATCGGCATAGGACTCGTCGTCCTTCTCAGCATCGTTGCGGTGGTGTTCTATCGCAACGGTCCGTGCAAAATCGACACTTACATCAACCGTACCTATGGCGATGAAAAGATCGTCAAATACGTTTGCGGTCTGCCCATCCGCGTTATTCGGAGGGATTCGGCCTGTAGTTCCTGGATGCGCCAGAACACCCCGGCGTCGCCACAGCCAGCCATCAGTTGGATTCCGGTGCTGTCGGAGAAATGGCACTGGGATGGCACCCAGGAAACGACGTCCTATGAGGGCTGGAATTGGAGTCTCCTCGCGGCACAAATCTGCGGAGCCCGGATCATCCACAGTGAACAGGCGGCCGTTGGCGTATTGCGGATCCTTCAGGATACGAACCAGACTTTTGAGGCCGTTCAAAGGGCCTACCAAAACCTCTTTATGGCCACCCCCACCACCGTGGGCTATTTCACCGCAACCAACCAGACCGCGATCGTGCGGGGTAATCCCGTCTTCGCGGGGTGGTTCGTCAACCAACGCCAGTGGGCATTGGCCACCTGCGCCATTCTCACCGAGCTCAATCACGAACGGCACGACTTGCTCGGGGGCGTGTTCCCCACGAGCGACAGCAAGGGAGCCGGGCGCGAACTCTTGGCAAAATGGTGGAGCGTGAAGGACCGGGAAGACCTGCTGGACACGCTGCTCTGGATCGACATGGGCGGGCACCGCAAGGACTTCAACACGATGGGCGCCTATCTGGAAACGCTCACCACCAATCAGGTGGCGGTCCTGAGGCAGAAGGCCGGCAAGGATCTTGAGATGCAGAACAAGATCGACATCGAGCTCGCCTACCATGCGAAGTTCGGAAAGAAGAGCCTCCTCGGCTGGGATTACTCCCGGTACGTTGCCCTCTGCGGGTGGGGTTACGTGGCAGGCTATCTCAGCGAAGCCGAGGCTTGGGAAAAGATCATGCCCGTAGCCAAGATGCTTCAGCAGACGTTCGATTCGTGGGAAGACCTGGGCAACAACTATCTGGTCGGGCGACAATACTGGTCGTACCAGCAAACAACGCGCTCCGGCCTCGCCACGCAGGCTGCTTATAAGACGCTATGCACAAGTCCTGAAAGCCCCTGGCGCCGCAACGCCTGGAAAACGCCTTTGCCGTAATAGTCGCGCCGACCGAATTGGAAGCGGTCCCTGCCGCCGGTGCCGGTTTCCCGCTCCTTGCTGTCCGGCCCCCGTCCGGGTATCGCATCACTGTATTGCTCGGAGCAAGAGATTGAATGATTCCAAATCGGTTGGTATAGTTGTGCGGTCATGAACACACTGGTTAAATCAGACGTATTGGGCTTGAGCATTTCCGAACGCATCCAACTCGTCGAGGACATCTGGGACACCATCGCAGAGGTGCCGGAAGAAATTGCCTTGAGTGATGCGCAGAAGGCTGAACTTGACCACCGTCTGGATGCGTATCATCAGAACCCCGACGAGGGATCCCCTTGGGGAATGGTACGGGAACGGATCAGGAGCAGGAGATGATCCGCCGGCTTGTCGTCCGCCCCGAAGCCGAGGCGGAGATGGCAGGCGCCTTTGACTGGTATGAAGATCGAGTTCCCGGCCTGGGGGCTGACTTCCTGCGCTGTGTGGATTCCGTATTCAGTGCTGTTCACCGCAACCCCGAGCAGTTCCCTCTCGTCCACCGAATCGTGCGTCGAGCCCTCACGCGCCGATTTCCATACGAAGTCTTCTTCGTGGCAGATGACGAGCGCGTCGTCATTCTGTCCGTCTTCCATGCGAAGCGCGATCCGAAACTCTGGCAAGACCGACTCCAGGGTGCGAATGCAGTTGGTGGAAGAGCGAGAGGATGATTGAACCGCGAAGACGCGAAGATCGCGAAGGGATGGAGGTGTTCTGCGTGGCGCCAAGGCGTAACGTGTGTCTCCATCTGGCAGACACGAACTGTGACTCCGAACCCAGTTGCGCGTGGGCGGATTCCGTCGGCCGGCACAAACTTCACAACATCTTTGCGTCCTTCGCGTCTTCGCGGTTAGCCGATATTGCCTCTCGCTACCCCACCAACCGTGATCGCACCCCCGACTCCAGGATGCTTCGATCGTAGGCCAAACAATGATGAAGGACAGGAACCAAAGCACGCGGAACCCAGATGGCAGCACGCCATCGCATGGCATGCTTCGTTCCGCTCCGCAACCCTAACCGGCAACGAATGAGCGACCACACAAACATTCCCGACGCAATTCTGAGCGCAATAGGCAACACGCTTGGCCGGGCAGCCATCTTTCTCCTGCTGACCGCGGTTGGCGTCGCCGTGGCATTCCTCAGCCCATACCCAACACCCCGCGCCGCGAGTGCGGGCTTGCTTCACTGGATAGGCGCGGCGGCGACAGAGCGCCGCCCTCCATCGAAGGTCAGCGCGTTTGGCCACACCCTGTTCTGTAAAATACCGAACGCACTTTTGAATATTTCAGGTCAGCCGAGGATGTCACAGACTGTGATATCCGCATGATCTCGTCGCGGGTCAATGCGAACATGAATCAACGTCACAGCCGCAACTGCAGCCGCTCGCGCAAGGCCGTGCGGCGATCGGCGACGTGGTTGTTGCGGATCGCAATGTTCACGGCCTTGGTCGACCCCACCAGGCACACGAGCTTGCGGCCGCGGGTCATGGCCGTGTACAGCAGGTTCCGCTGCAGCAACTTGTAGTGCTGGGTCGTCATGAGCAGCACCACGGCCGGGTACTCGCTGCCCTGCGATTTGTGCACGGAACACGCATAGGCCAGATCCAGTTCGTCCAGCTCGTCCAACTCGTAGATCACTCGCCGGCCGTCGTAGTCCACCGTCACCTGCTGGGCTTCGGCGTCGATCCGGTCAATCAGCCCGATGTCGCCGTTGAACACGTCCTTGTCGTAGTTATTGCGGACCTGGAGCACGCGATCACCCGCCTTGTACTGGCGACCGAACCGCCGGACCGGCTGCCCGCCCGGATTGAGCGCTTCCTGCAACAGCGTGTTGAGATTCTCGCTGCCGAGTTCGTTGCGGCGCATGGGCGTCAGCACCTGGATATCCGTCATCGGGTTGAACCCGAACTTCTTCGGAATGCGGTTTACGACCAGGTCGAGCATCTTGCGGATCACGTCCTCGGGTGTCTCGGCCTGGACGAAGAAGAAATCGCCCAGCGCGCCCTCCTGGCCGACGGAAAACGGCTGCCCGCTGTTCACGCGGTGCGCGTTGTGCACGATCGCGCTTTGGGCGCCTTGCCGGAAGATGGTCTCGAGCTTGGTGACGGGCACGGTGCCGCATTCGATCAGGTCGCGCAACACGTTGCCCGGACCGACGCTCGGGAGTTGGTCGGCATCGCCCACCAAGACCAGCACGGCGCTCTTCGGCAATGCCCTCAGGAACGCGTTCATCAGCAGGATGTCCATCATCGACACCTCGTCGAGGATGAAGACATCGCCTTCCAACGCATTGCCCGGGCCGTGTTCGAAATGGTTGGACGACGGGTTGTATTTCAGCAGGCGATGGATCGTCTTGCCATCCGAGCGGGTGGCTTCCTCCAGTCGCTTGGCGGCCCGGCCAGTCGGCGCGGCCAACACGGTGCGCAATTTCCGTGCCCTGAATATATCAACCAGGGCGCGCACGATCGTCGTCTTGCCCACGCCCGGGCCGCCGGTGATGATGGACACCTTGCTCGCCAGTGACATCGTCAGCGCCGAACGCTGGGCCGGCGCAAACGAGAGGTGCATACGCTCCTCCGCCCAGGCAACCGCCTTCTCGGTCTGGATGGGCGGGTACGGCGCGGCTGACTCCATCAACGTTCTCAGCGTCGCGGCCACACCCGACTCGGCCTCCTGTAAGGCGCGCAGAAACACATTGCCGCGCTCATCGATCAGGGCGCCCGACTCCACGCCGTACCGGATCGCCTCCCCCAGGATCGCGCTGGGTATCTCGAGCAATTGCTGGGCCGCGGCGATCAAATCGTCGCGTGGACAGTAGCAGTGGCCTTCCTCGGACAGCGTCTGCAGCAGGTAGAGAACGCCGGCCCGGGCGCGGATGTCGGATTCAGGGGCAACGCCCAGGCTCATGGCAATGCGGTCGGCCGTCTTGAAGCCGATGCCCCAAACGTCCTCGCACAAGCGGTAGGGGTTGGCCCGCACGACGGCCACGGACTCGTTGCCGTATTGCTTGAAGATCCGCATCGAGTGCGCCGTGCCCACACCATGCGCCTGAAGGAAGACCATGATGTCGCGAACCGACTTTTGCTCGTTCCACGATTGTTTGATCTGTTCGCGCCGCACGGGGCCGATGCCTTCGACTTCCTGCAACCGCCGCGACTCGCGGTCAATAACCGTGAGCGTGTCGGCCCCGAAGGCCTTGACCAGCCGCTCGGCCATGACGGGTCCCACGCCCTTGATCAACCCGCTGGAAAGAAACCGCTCGATGCCTTCGGCCGTGGCCGGAGGGTAGCACGCGAGTTGTCGGGCCTGGAATTGCAGCCCGTGCTGCCGGTGCCGGGTCCAGCGGCCGACCGCCGTGAGCGTCTCGCCTTCCCACATGGCGGGACAATTCCCGACCACCATGACCTCGTCCGCGTGCCCGCGAGCCTTGACCCCGCACACCGTGTACCCGGTGTCGTCGCTGTGGAAGACGACCCGGTTCACCACTCCCGAAAGCTCTTCTTCTGCTTCCGTCGGTGCGGCGTCGCCGGGATTCTGGCTGTCGCGTGCTGTCATGGTCTATCATCCGTCGGCTGTCTGTTCACAGACGGTGGGCATGGTAGCCTGCCACGCCATGCCGGTCAAACGGCTGGTTTGTGGCGTTGATTGCGGTGCAGCGCCATGATCTAATGCGCCGCTTCGGGATATCAACCATGAACCGTTACACCGCCTATGCCCTCGGCGTTCACTATGCCGCCATGATGTGCTTGGCGGTCGCCATTAACCTTGTCCCCGTGTTCCTGACCACGCTGCGCATCGACCTGGGCGGGGCCGCGGGGTTGACCAACGAACAACTCGGCCGGTTGGGCGCCGTTACGTTTGCGGGACTCGTGGGCGGCATTCTGCTGAGCGGGCCGCTGGCCGACCGCTGGGGCGCCCGGCCTTTCACGGTCGCCGGCAACGGGCTGATCGCCCTCGGCCTGGCCCTGCTCGGAATCGCACCGGGCTACGGGGCGGCCTGCGCCGCCGTGTTCGTGATGGGGGTAGGCGCCGGCATTCTCGACATGGTTCTTAGCCCGCTCGTCTGCGCGCTCCAGCCGGAGCGGCGCACGGTGGCCATGAACTGGCTTCATTCGTTCTATTGCACCGGGGCAGTGTGCACGGTGCTGGCAGGTGCCCTGGCCCTGCGGCACGGACTCGGCTGGCGCGCCCTGTCCCTGTGGATGACGATCCTGCCGGTGCTGGTGACCCTCGCCTTCGTGAAGCTGCGCCTTCCGCCCCTGGTTGCCCAGGGGGAAACCCGGACGCGGCTGCGGCTGCTCGTGCGCCAGCCATTCTTTCTCGTAACGTTGGCCGCTCTCTTCCTGGGTGGCGCCACCGAGGCCGGGCTGGCGCAATGGCTCCCGGCCTACGCCGAAACCACGCTCGGGTTCTCCCAGTGGACCAGCGGATTGTCCCTGCTCTATTTCTCGCTCGCCATGGCCGTGGGACGCATGGGCATCGGCATGGCGGGCCACCGGGTCGGCGCCTTCACCCTCCTGCTCGCGTGTTGCTGGGGCTCGACGGCGCTGCTGGCGGCCGGGAGTTTTGCCCCGTGGCCGGGCGTGGCCCTCGCCGCCTGCATGGCCGTGGGCGTCACGGGCAGCGCGCTCTGGCCCAGCACGCTGGGCGTTGCAGCCGACCGATTCCCCCAGGGGGGCGCGTCAATGTTCGGCCTGCTGGCCGCGTTCGGCAACCTCGGCGGCGTGGTCATGCCCTGGGCCGTCGGCTGGGTGGCCGACAGATCCGACCTGCGCTGGGGCCTATCGACCTCCACGCTCTGCCCTTTCCTGATGGGGTTCCTGCTGTTGTGGATGCGGAGCCGGACAATCCCGCCGCAGCGCGCCGCAACATCGCCTTGAGCTGCCGCCGGGCTTGGTGTACAAGCACGGCCATGACGTCTATCCGTTGGGCAGGAGTCTGTCGCCTGGGCTTGTTGACGGCCGGTTTCCTTGCGGCAGCCGGGTGCGTCATGTCGCACGTGGATTCGATCCCACCGGCCCCGGACGACGAGTTGCTGCCGGTCGTCGCCGTGAGTTCCTTCGAAAACCGCTCGGGGTTCTCCGGGCAGTGGCAACTCGGCAACGGAATGGCGGATCTCCTCGTCTCCGAACTCGTCGGCTCCCGCCGGTTCACGGTGGTCGAACGCGAACACTTTCAGGGCCTGGTTAACGAGATCGATCGGCAGAAGACCCCTCTGTTCCGCAACGAAGGCAAAACGACGGTGGGCCGGATGAAGAACGCCCAGTTCATGATCCGAGGGGTGGTCAACGATTTCTCGCAAACCGGCGGTGGCGGCCTGTCCATGGCGATTCGGAACTTCCTATTCTTCGGTCGGGGCAACAACGCCCGCGTGGCCATCACGCTGACGATCGTGGACATTGAGACCGGCCAGATCATCAGTTCAGTCAACAGCACCGGCCTTGTGAGGGCGCGGGAGGCCTATGCCGAAGGCGAGTACAAAGGGATCTCCTTTGGCGGGGACATCTTCTTCAAGACTCCGCTCGGCAAGGCAACCCTGGTCGCCATCCGGCACGGCGTGCGGCAAGTCGTCAAGGACATGCCCAAGAACCTGTGGCGGCCCATGGTGTGCGGGTCCCGTGAAGGGTTCATCCTTCTCAACGGCGGGACGGATCGTGGGTTCAAACAGGGCGCCGTCTACACGGTGCGGGCACCGGCCGAACCGGTAACCGATCCGGCCACCGGCGACGTGCTGACGTTTGTCCCCGGCCACTTGGTCGGCACCCTCAAGGTGAACCGCGTTGACGAGAAGATCTCGTATGCCCAGCCCGTGCAAGGCTCCGGGTTTGATCGCGGCCAATGGCTCGTGGCCCCGGATGCCTTGCCGACAAAGTAGCGGACTGGGCTAGGATCCCGCGTCCGCGCATTCCCGCCGTCACGACTGGCATCAAACCGCCGCGAATGCGCTTCGCGAATCCCCAGGCTATCGCCTCACCGCACAAAACCGGCAGCTTTGATAAGAGTGGCGGTTACGGGGTCATAGACATCGGCCTTATTGAAGATCGAATCGAATTGAGCGACCTCGCTCCAGAGGACCAGGGCCGTCAGCAGCGCTACGGCTGCCAGTTGAAACCTGATAGTGGTGAACAGGCGCGTGGCAATCGAAAGGACTCCGATCGATGTGAACGCGAGGATATACGGCTCGAGAAACAGGACGAGACGCACGTTGACGATTGGCAGCAGACTGAAGACGGCGAGGCCCGCGAGAAGATAGCTGAAGGCCAAATTCGTTCCGCGGGCGTGACTTTGATCGCTACGCGAACTGCTGGCACCAATCAGGGCAAGGAGAACGGCCAAAGGGGACAGAAGGGTCAAATCGACCCCATAACGAAACCAGGGCCCAGCCTGGAACTTGAGCGCATACGGAATCTGTTCCTGCATTGTGGCGTAGAACCGATAGGTCCGGAGCGCCGTTGACAGATCGCCGCTCACCCAACTGACTACCGCCAGGCACATCAGCGGCGCAAGGATGAACGGCAGGACGACGAGGGTATTGAACCGTTCGCCGCTCCGGGCATAGCAGAAGCCGGCAAGCACAAAACCCGGATAGAGGAAGACCATGGTTTCCTTTGTCAGGAAACCTGCCAGCAGTACTAACCCAAGCAACCAGACGTCCAACCGGCGACGCTGCCGCCAGCAACGATCGAAAACCAGCACGGTCGCCGTGGCAACGAAGGCGAAGCAGGTGTCCTGCAATCCCCGACGCGAGAGGGCGGACGCCAGAGGGGAGAAAACCAGCAAGAGTGCGATCAAGAAGCCGTAGACAGGACCGAACCAACGCCGCAACAAGACAAGCGCAACGACGATGAAGCCAAGGCCGAACAGGGAAGACAATAGGGCCATGTTGGCGACCGAGTAGGCCCCCATCAACTTGCAGACCCACATGCCGGGCACGATGAAGAAAAGACGGTAGGGCAGCGGCCCCTCGTTCAGCACCGGGTTGTCTGGCCATTCGCGAATGATCTCCCTCAGACCGGACCACCCATGTTCGCCGAGTGCCTGAGCATAGGCACGGTAGGTTTCCTCATCGCGCCCGATAGAAGCCGGCGGCTTGAAGGTTATGACATGCCAAATCACCGCAATAGCCAAAAGGGCCCAAAGGCTGGTCCAAGCAGACCGAAGGGACGGCAGGTGGCGGGACAAAACGTCCTCTGGCTTCTCTTGACGCTCGGTCATTGGGTCAGTCGGCCAAGACACTGGAAACGACACATACGGGGTTCCGCCATAGTTTCAACCAGTACAGGCAGGCACGCGCAAAGACCGCTCAACTCCGGAAACTCTAGGCCTATATCGCCTCGCGCAAAAGCGCAAAAAGGAGTCTGCCGTCTTGCCCGCCCTTGCCCCTGCCTATGTGGCTTGCTATCATCGCGCCAGATTGTCGCTGCGGCAGAATGACCATGAAATCCGGATTCCTCGATAAACTCATAGCGCGCCTGGATCGGTTGGACCCGGAAAGCGTACAGACCCATTTTCTGCGCCTGGCAAAGGAAAAGGGTTTGCTTGAGACGATCTTCCAGTCAATCCAGGAAGGCGTCGTGGTCGTAGATGCCCGGGGCCGGATCAGCTACGCGAATCGCGCATCCGGCAGCCTGATTGGTTTCGCGCACGACGAGGTGATCGGCAAACCCATGACGCGCTACCTGCGCGATCTCGACTGGGATCGCATCCTGAACCTGGATGCCGGCGAATGGACGAAACTCTCCAGCCACGAGATCGAGGTCACCTACCCCGAGCACCGGTTCCTGAGCTTCTACGTCGTCCCGCTGCCGGCTCGCGACAGCGACCCCAAAGGCGCCGTGATCATCCTGCGCGACGTCACGCGGGACCGCGAACAGGAGGTGAGCCAACTCGAGTCGGAGCGGCTGAATGCGGTCCGCCTGCTGGCCGCCGGGGTCGCTCACGAGATCGGGAACCCTTTGAACGCCCTCACCATCCACCTGCAGTTGCTCGAACGCGAACTCAAGCGTCTCGAATCCGCCCGCCGCGAGCCTCTGCTGGAACTGGCCGCCATTGCCCGCAACGAAGTCACGCGCCTGGACCTGATCATCACGCAGTTCCTGCGCGCCCTCCGACCCGCGCCGCCCAACCTCACGGCGGTCCCACTGATTGGGGTCTTGCGGGAAACACTGGCGCTCCTCAAGCAGGAGATCGAGGACCGGGGCGTATACATAGAACTCGAGTGCCCGGAGGGGCTCCCCGCCATCCGCATCGACAAGGACCAGATCAAGCAAGCCTTCTTCAACATCATTCGTAATGCCATGCAAGCCATGGCCCACGGCGGACTGCTGCGCGTGGCCGTACAGGAGTCCGACCGCTATATTGCCGTGGCGTTCCGCGACAACGGCTCCGGCATCTCGCCGGAGGACTTCACCAGGATCTTCGAGCCCTACTACACGACGAAGAAGGAGGGATCCGGCCTGGGTCTTATGATCGTCCAGCGCATTATCCAGGACCACGGCGGGCGCATCGACGTTCACAGCGAGCCGGGCATGGGGACAACGTTCACCGTGTTCCTGCCGCTCGACACGCGGCGCGTGCGACTGCTCAAGGCGCCCGCCCGACCAGGCCCGGATGCGGAGGAAACACCATGACGCCCCGACCCGTCATCCTGATCGTCGACGACGACAAGAACACGCGCGAGGGGCTCGGGCGAGCCCTGGGCGCCACGCATGCGGTTCTGCTCGCCGACAGCGCCGAGCGCGCCCTCGCCATGCTCGACGAGACACCCGTGGACATCGTGCTCAGCGATTTGCGCATGTCGGGCATGGACGGCATGACGCTGCTCCAGCGCGGCGTGGCCCGCAGCTCGCCGCCGATCTTCATCATGCTCACCGCCTACGGGAACGTGGAAACCGCGGTCGAGGCCATGAAACTCGGGGCCTACGACTTCCTGATGAAACCGGTCAATCTCGACCACCTGGAAATGCTCATCCAGCGCGCCTTACGTTCTCGCGATGTGGAAACGGAGAACCGAAGCCTGCGTGAGCAACTCGACACCCGATACGGCTTGGAGAGCATCATCGGTCAGTCTGCCGCCATGAACGAAGTGTTCGACGTCGTCCGGCAGGTGGCCCCCACGCAGGCCACCATTCTCCTGCAGGGCGAGAGCGGCACGGGCAAGGAACTGGTGGCCCACGCCATCCACCGCCTGAGCCCCCGGGCGAAGGGCGCCTACGTGGCCGTACACTGCGCCTCGCTCTCGCCGACGCTGCTCGAGAGCGAACTGTTCGGACACGAGAAAGGCGCCTTCACCGGGGCCACCGAACGGCGCCGCGGACGCTTCGAGCTGGCCGATGGCGGCACCCTTTTCCTCGACGAGATCTCGGAGATCGACCCGTCCATCCAAGTCAAGCTCCTGCGCGTCCTCGAAGAGCGGGCCTTCGAGCGGGTCGGGGGACACGAGACGCTGGAAGTCGATATCCGCCTGATTGCCGCCACGAATGCCGACCTGCGCCGACGTGTCGACGAAGGCAAATTCCGCAATGATCTCTACTTCCGGCTCGACGTCGTCGCCATCACGCTGCCCCCGCTACGCGAGCGCGGCGACGACATCCCGCTGCTCTGTACGCATTTCCTCAAGGAGTTCGCCGCGAAGAATGGCAAGCCGGTTGAGGATATCACGCCGGAGGCGCTGGCCGCCTTGGCAGCCTACCATTGGCCGGGGAATGTGCGGGAACTGCGCAATGCCGTCGAGCGCATGGTGGTCCTGTCGCGCGGCCCGCGCCTGACCGTCCGGGACCTGCCGGGAGCGATCCGGGACGCCGGCGGCGCCGAAGCGGCCCGGCGGATGCCGCGCCTCGAGGGAGGGCGTGCAGGCCTTCCGGAGTCGATGCACGACGCGGAGGCCCTGATGATCATTTCTGCGCTAAGGCGGCACGGCGCAAACGTTACCAAGGCGGCCGAACAGCTCGGCGTCAGTCGCAGAACGCTCCAGCGCAAGTTCATCGAAAACCCCGACTTGGCACGACAAGCCACAGCCGTCAGGGAAGAAGTCCGGGCAGCTAGACGCCGCAAGCCTGGATTAGATCATGCCGCCACATCGACGGCGCAATAGCCCGCATCACGCTCACTTCGCCGGCGCGGCGCCCGGCATGGTCATGGGGCCGGCTTGGGGCGTGACGACCGTGGAGGTCTTGTGGGGCCGCGCCTTCATGCGGGCAATGATGATCGCCGTCCGCAGCGTGTTCTCGAAGGCCGGATCGGGCCGGCTCCCCAGTTCCAAGGCCCTCGCGTAGTGCGCCTCCGCCGCGTCGGTGTCCGGTGGCTTTACCGCGAGAAGAATCTGGGCATAATTATAGTGAGCCTCGGCAGACTTGGGGTCGAGCCGAAGCGCCTTCTCCATCGCCACGCGCGCGTCGCCAAGGCGCCCGAGTCCCATGTAGGCCGACCCCAAAGTAACGTCCACGGCCGCGTCACGGAGCGCAGCCGTATCATAGGGCTGCAACACGCGAACGGCTTCATCGAACGCGGCCCCCTGGCAGGCGGCCATTGCCTGGAAGACGACCAGATCGATATCACCTGGCATGAGTTCGCCGGCTTCCTGCGCCAAGCGCAACGCCTGCACGCCGTTCCCGGACTCCAGCAGGCGGCGCAGTTCAGTCTTCACCACGCCCGGCACGATGGCCAATGGGGCATTGGTGGCCGCAGCCGTCTTCGAGGATGGCCGCCCGCGCCGGGCCTGCTGTTCAAGGTGCTCCACCTTCCGCTGCAAGGCCTGGGCCGATCGCACGGCCTCGTCGCGTTCGTCCCGCAGGCGATCCCACTCCCGGTCCCCGACGCGTCCATCAGGGGCGGTTGCCAGCCCCTGGCGCATCGCGCGCAACTCGTCCAGCAAGCCCTGCAGCCGGGCCTCGGCATTGGTGGAGAGCGGATGCGTTACGTCGACCACATCCGGGTTCGCCGGCAGGGGCGACTCGAGCACGGTAATCTGGTTCCGGCAGTCGGCAATGCGGTAGTCGACGACCTGGGCCTGCCAGCCCGGGTACTCGGCCTGCAGTCGGCCGTAGAGTTCGAGCGCCTGACGATAGTCCCGAATGGCATCGGCGGACCGATTGGCCGAAACCGCCACCTCGGCATCAACCACGGCCAGGTAGGCCTGGCGCAACAGGGACGGGGCCGGGGCCTCGTCGGCCTTGGCCGTCAAGCCGGCCATCGGCATTGCCAAGCCGCAAACCGCGACCGCCAACCAATGCTGTATCCGTCTCATGCGTCACCCTCTTCCTGCAAGGTCGACCACCGATCAAACGCCCGACACGGACTTCTCCCGGGCCGCCAGCAACTCGTCGAGTTGCTCCCCGGCGGTGGCGGCGTCCGCCGCCGGGCGCACCTCGTCCATCAGCAGTGTTACCAAGGTTCCTGTCACCTCGGCTACGCCGGCGTCGACCACGAAAAGCTTCTCGCCGTCGGCGTCGTGCACGGTCAGGATGCCCGTCTGGATCGCGCTGATCATCGGCGCATGCCGCGACAGGACGCCGAAGTATCCCGACAGCCCGGGCACCATGAGGTCCTCGGCGTCACCGTCGTAATACGTCTTGTCCGGCGTGCTGAGCGTAACGCGGAAGCTCATCCCTTGCCCTCGCCGCGGAGGCGCTTGGCCTTCTTCAACGCATCGTCGATATTCCCGACCATGTAAAAGGCCTGCTCGGGAACGTCGTCATGCTTGCCTTCGAGCACCTCGCTGAACGAACGAATCGTCTCGGCCAGTTGGACATAGACGCCGTCCATGCCCGTAAACTGTGCCGCCACAAAGAAGGGCTGCGACAGGAACTTCTGGATCTTGCGGGCGCGTTCCACGGTGAGCCGATCCTCGACCGATAGTTCGTCCATGCCCAGAATCGCGATGATGTCCTGCAGTTCCTTGTAGCGCTGGAGAATCTCCTGCACGCCGCGCGCCACGCGATAGTGGGCTTCGCCGACGATTTCCGGCGCCAGCATGCTCGACGACGACGCCAGCGGATCGACCGCCGGATAGATACCCAGTTCGGAAATCGCGCGCGACAGCTCGGTCGTCGCGTCGAGGTGGGCGAATGTTGCCGCCGGAGCGGGATCGGTATAATCGTCTGCCGGCACATAGATGGCCTGGATCGACGTGATGGATCCATTCTTGGTGGACGTGATGCGTTCCTGCAGCTCGCCCATATCCGTTCCCAGTGTCGGCTGGTAACCCACGGCCGACGGGATGCGGCCCAACAAGGCGGATACCTCGGAACCGGCCTGCGTGAACCGGAAAATGTTGTCAATGAACAGCAACACGTCCTGGCGCAGTTCGTCACGGAAGTATTCTGCCACGGTCAGGGCCGACAGCGCGATGCGGGCGCGGGCGCCCGGCGGCTCATTCATCTGCCCGAAGATCAGCGAGGTCTTGGCGATAACGCCCGACTCGCGCATTTCGCGGTAAAGCTGCGTGCCTTCGCGCGTCCGCTCGCCCACTCCCGCGAAGACCGAATAGCCGCCGTGCTCCGTGGCAATGTTGCGGATGAGTTCCTGGATCAGCACGGTCTTGCCCACGCCGGCCCCGCCGAAGAGGCCGATCTTGCCGCCCTTGCGGTACGGCGCCAGCAAATCGATGACCTTGATGCCCGTAACAAGGATCGTGTCCTTGGTATCCTGATCCTGGTAGCGCGGCGCTGCGCGATGGATCGGCATGCGCTTCTCGGCGAGTACCGGGCCGGCATCGTCCACCGGCTCACCCAGCAAGTTCAGGACGCGGCCCAGCGTGGCCGGACCCACCGGGACCGTGATGCCTTCGCCCAGGCTGCGGACCTCGGCGCCTCGCACCAATCCGTCGGTCGCGTCCATGGCGATCGTCCGGGCACTGTTATTGCCCAAGTGCTGGGCCACCTCGAGCGTGAGGTTCCAGGGCTTGTCGTTGATAAAAGGGTTGGTCACCTGCAGGGCCGTCAGGATCGGCGGCAGTTCCCGCTCGGGAAACTCCACGTCGACCACCGGCCCCAGCACCTGCGTGATGCGCCCTCTGATGTCTTTGCTGCTGTTCATATCCATCGCCATTACTCCGCCTCTTGTCCCGGCCTTCGGCCCGGGATCCGCTATTTCAACGCCTCCGCCCCGGCTACGATCTCGGTCAACTCGGTCGTGATCTCGGCCTGCCGTGCGCGATTGCGCTGCAGCGTCAGGGACTCGATCAGGTTCTCCGCGTTGGTCGTCGCCTGGTCCATGGCCCGCATGCGGGCGCTGTGCTCGCCGGCGGCCGTACTTTGCAGGGCCGCATAAATCTTGAGATTAGCCACGCGCGGCAGGAGACTGGCCAGCAACTCGCCGCGGTCGGGATCGAAGATCCAGTCGCCGCCTTTGGCGGCAGGCAGGGCGCGCGTCAAGTCGTCCGGGTTCAACGGCAGCAACGGTTCAATCGTCGGGATCTGCGTCAAGGCATTGACCGACCGGTTGTAGGCGAGGTAGACCTCGTCGATGCGCCCGCTCAAAAATGCGCCCTGGACCTCGCGTCCGATGCGCAAGGCATGGCCGAACTCGGGGCGGGCCGCCGCATCCTCGTAATAGCGGTTGACCTCGCGGCGACTGCGAAAGAATGCGTTTCCCCGCCGGCCGCTGCAGTTGACGTCCACGCGCCGGCCATCGGCCGTCTGCTTCTCGATCCAAACCTGGGTGGCGCGCAGCAGCACGTTGTTGAAGCCACCGCACAAACCACGATCGGACGTAAAGACCACCACCAGCACGGAACGCACGGGGCGCCGCGGCAGAAGCAGGGCGTGATCGCGGGAGGTGCCGGCCTCCGCCAGGCGGGCCACGATCTCCATCATCCGGCCCGTACACAACGCCGTGCGCTTTTCCGCTTCCTGCGCCCGACGCAGCTTGTTGACCGACACCAGTTTCATGGTGCGGGTCATCTTGCGCGTGCTCCGCAGGCGAGCCAGCTTGACGTTGAATTCCTTGAGGCTCGGCATGGTCGTTCCTTAGGCGCGCACCGAGAGCCGCTTCAGCACGGCCTCAAGCGCCTCCACGACCTCGGGCGTCATGGCCTTGGCAGCCGCCATACGCTTCAGGTAATCGGCGGGCTCGCGATCGAGCACCTCGAATAGCGCCGCCTCGAAGGTCTTGAGTTTCGGCACCGGGACCGCGTCCAGGTAGCCGTGCGTGCCCGCGTAAATCATCGCCACCTGCTTGGCCACGGGCAACGTCACGTGAACGTCCTGCTTCATGAGTTCCATGAGCCGGCGGCCCCGATCGAGCTGGTGCCGTGTGGAGGCATCCAAGTCCGACGCGAACTGCGAGAACCCGGCCAGTTCGCGATACTGGGCGAGTTCGAGGCGCAGCGACCCGGCCGTCTGCTTCATGGCCTTGATCTGGGCGTCACCGCCTACGCGCGAGACCGAGATGCCGGGATTGATGGCGGGACGCTGGCCGGAATTGAAGGCGTCCGTCTCCAGGAAGATCTGCCCGTCGGTGATCGAGATGACGTTGGTCGGGATGTAGGCCGAGATGTCGCTGGCCTGGGTCTCGACGATGGGCAGCGCCGTGAGGCTGCCGCCGCCCTTGGCCGGGCTCAGCTTGGCGGCGCGTTCGAGCAAACGGCTGTGCAAGTAGAACACGTCGCCCGGGAAGGCCTCGCGGCCCGGCGGCCGGCGGAGCAGCAACGACAGTTGCCGGTAGGCCTGGGCCTGCTTCGTCAGGTCGTCATACACAATCAGCGCATGTCGGCCCGTGTCGCGGTAGAACTCGGCCATCACGCAACCCGAGTAAGGCGCCAGGTACTGCATGGGCGCCGGGTCGGACGCCGTGGCGGCAATCACGGTCGTGTATTCCATCGCCCCGTGCTTCCGCAGCAGCTCGCACACCTGCACGACGGTCGAGCGCTTCTGCCCGATTGCCACGTAGAAACACATTACGTTCTCACCGCGCTGGTTGATGATCGTGTCGATCGCCAGCGACGTTTTGCCCGTCTTGCGGTCGCCGATGATCAACTCGCGCTGGCCGCGCCCGATGGGCGTGAGCGCGTCGATCACTTTGATGCCCGTCTGGAGCGGTTCGCGTACGTCGGCACGCTCAATGATGCCAGGAGCCTTGATCTCGATCGGTCGTGTTTCGCGGCCGATCAGCGCGGGGCCGCCGTCAATGGGTCGGCCCAGGGCGTCGACGACGCGGCCGGCCAGTTCCTCACCCACGGGGACCGACGCGATCTTGTTCGTCCGGCGGACCGTGTCGCCTTCCTTGATGGTGTAGTCCTCGCCGAAGATGGCGATGCCGACGTTATCCACCTCGAGGTTAAGCGTCAAGCCGGTCAGTCCTGCACCGAACTCCACCAGCTCGCCGGCCATCACGCCGGTCAGCCCCGCCACGCGGGCAATGCCGTCCCCCACGCTCAGCACCGTGCCGATTTCCGAGATCTCCACGGTTTGGTCGAACGTCGCCAACTGCTGCTTCAGAATGGAAGCAATCTCCTCCGGTCTTAGATCCACGCTCATCGATTTTATCCCTGCCCTTTCGCCAAAGCCGCCCGCGCCATGCGCAGGCGAGCGGCGAGGCTGTAGTCATACACGGTATCGCCAATTTGCAGCCGGAACCCGCCCAGCATCGCCGCATCCGTTATCGAAGAAAGCACCACCGTCTTCCCGGTCCGCGCCGAGGCCCCTTGCGCCACGGCCTGTACGCGGCCGGCATCCAACGGGATGGCGGCGGTGACGGTGCCCTGCACGATGCCGCGCCGGGCCTCCTCGTCCGCCTCATAAGCCCGGGCCATATCGTCGATCAATCCCAGGCGGCGCTTCGACTCCAGAAACCTTACAAACCGCCACGTCAGGGGGGCGACCCGGCCCGCGAACAAGGCACTCAAGGCCTTTTCCCGCAAGCCGTGCGGGACCAGATAGTTGCCTGCGAACGCGGCCAGTTCGGGGCTCTCGTGCAACGACCGCCGCAGGCTCGCGAGGTCGGAGCGAACCGCCTCCGTGACTTGGGTATCCACGGCCAGCGCGTAGAGCGCACGAGCGTAGCGGCGGGCGACTGGAGCCAGGGGCTTCATGGTCAGGCGTCCTTGAGAAGGCGGTCGACAAGCGCCCGGTGCCGCGTCTCGTCCATCGACTCACCGATCACCTTTCCGGCAAGGCTTACGGCCAAATCGGCCGTTTCGTCGCGGAGGGCCTGGCGCGCCTGATCGGTCGCCGACTGAATCTCCCGGCGCGCCTCGTCGACGAGGGCGCGGGCCTCCTGCTGCGAACGTTCCTGGAGTACTCGTCCCGTGGCCTCCGCGGCGGTCCGCGCCTCAGCCACGATGCGAGAGGCCTCGGTCTCGGCATCCTGCAGCATCCGTCGCGTACGAGCCTCGGCCGCGGCCGTTTCAGCCTGCGCCTTTTCGGAATCTTCCAGCGCCTTGCGGATCGACTGTTCCCGCATGTCCAACGCCTTCAGGATCGGCTTCCACGCCATCTTGTAGAGTACGATGGCGAGAAGCAGAAAGGTGACCCAGGTGAGCACCATCATCGGGGTGGATACCGCCAGGATATCGGGAGACCCACCCCCGTGCGGCACCTCCACGACAGCAACGTTTTCGGAAACCTCGTTTGTCACACGCGGTCCTTCCGCTAGACAGAATTCAGAAGTCAGGAGTCAGAATCCAGAAGTCAGGATCGTTTCGAGGGCATCCAAGTGAGCATTTCATTGTGGATCCCGAATTCTGGATTCTGAATTCCGGTTTCTGACTATCTGAACAATTACTTCGCCATAATACAAATCACGGCGCAGAAGAGGGCCGTTCCCTCGACCAACGCGGCCGCGATCAACATCGTCACCTGGATCTTCGGCGCCATTTCGGGCTGCCGCGCAATGCCCTGTACGGCCGAGGCGCCGGTCAACCCGATGCCCAAGCCCGCCCCAATCGCCACCAATCCTGCACCCACTGCTGCAATCGACCCAACCATACCGTCCGTCCTTTCCCATGCCCGCCTGTGCGGGTGTCTTGACCAAACCCAAACGTCTCAATGACTGGGGTGCAAGCGCTCCCCAATGAACAACGCCGAAAGAAGCGTGAAAATATAGGCCTGCAGGAAAGCGACGAACACCTCCAGCAGGTAAACCCCCAATGCCAGACCGACCGCGGGCAAAGCCACATATCCGAACATTAGGACCAGCCCGAGGAGCGAGAAGACCACGATATGCCCGGCCACCTCATTCGCGAAGAGACGGATCATCAGGGCAAACGCTTTGATAAACACGCCTATTAACTCAACCGGCACCAAAATAAACAGAATCGGCCAAGGTATCCCGGACGGGACGAAGCCCTTGAAGAAGCCGATGACCCCATGCCGGACCATGGCGCCCACCGTCATGAACAGGAATGTAACCACCGCCAGGGCCGCCGTAACATTAATGTTGCTGGTGGCCGCATTGAAACATGGCACGAGCCCCACCAGATTCATGGTGAGAATGAAAAAAAAGAAACTACAGAAGAGCGGCGTCATCCGACGGCCGTCCTTCTCGCCCAGAAAGGGGATGGCGATCTCGTCGCGGATGAATTTGACGAAGGCCTCCACGAGGTTATACGCCCCGGTGGGAGCAGCCGGGATCCGCCGACAAACGATCGCCAGAAAGACGACCAACAGCGTGGCAGAAAAGAGCACCATGATACCGTGCAACGACAGATAGAGCGGCAGCTGTTGCCACCCGTGCGGCAGCAATGTCCACTCATGCGCATCGGCCGCATGGTGCATAATGAATGCTTGGACTGCCTGGGACTTCGAATCGAAGTCCGAGGCAACCGCAATCGTGCTGATGAATTCCGTGTTCATGTCCGACTAGGCCCGTTTGGCCATCCTGTGAAGCGAGGCGATCTCCCACACAATGGCCAAGAAATATGCTCCAAAAAAGGCAGCAAGTAAAGACCGCGCTTGCAGATGTGTTAGCAGCCAGGATGCCAACAGGCCAGCGGCCAGGAGTGGGACCCTCACGGCGAGGCCTACCGAGGCCCGTCGCACGAAGTGCTTCGCTGAACCCGCCATGGCCCATCGGTTCAGGGCCCATGATCCCACGGCGTTCACGGCGGCCAGCGCCCATCCCGCCGCCAGCGCCCCAGGTTCCGGGGTGCCGCCCGTCAGGCGCACCGCCGCCAGCGTTCCGGCGCCCACCAACACAATGCTTGCGACCGCCAAGGCGCCTTGCAGCCCGCGCCTCACGGTTCCTCGGAATCGGGCGCCGTGTGATCGTCGCCTCTCGGGCTACCGGCTGGGGGAGATTGGGCGGCTCGGGCACGCATCGCGTCCTCCGCCTGCCGGTTGAGGATCCGGATCACCTTCCAGACTTCGTAAGCGCCATAGGCCAGACCGAGCACCATGCCGAGCAGCGTGAAGATCATCCCGTGCCCGCGCCGGTGGTCAGCCCAAAGGCCCAGAAAACAGAATACCGCCATGCCCACCGCGAAGTTGAGTCCCAACGTCAACGCCTGACTCAGTTCACTGCGCATACCGGGCGCCAGCATCATTTTGCCAAACATGGACCTTGTTCCCTTCGTGCTCTGCGGCGAGCAGTCAGCCTGCCAAAAGACGGGCACCATCGGAAGGACGAATGATCATCGTCGTGCAGCTATGGCCGAGCGCCTGCTTGTAAGCCGCCGCCAGTTTCGCGGCGACGCCCGCGGCGTCACCCACCCGCACCAGCACCACCACGCTGCCGCCGAAGCCGCCACCGGACAGCCGCGCGCCGAGGACTGCCGGAATCGCCTTGGCGGCATCGACCAGCACATCCAACTCACGGCACGAGTTCTCAAACTGCGTCCGCGAGCTTTCGTGCGACTCGAACATCAGCTTCCCAAACCCGGCCAGGTCGTGCTTCGCCAGGAGTTCACGCCCCTTGAGAACGCGGGTATTCTCGCCGATGACGTGCGTCGCCCGTTTCGCGGCCACGGGGTCCATCGTCGCACGATGGGCTTCCAGTTCCGCCCAGGACACGTCCCGGAGATGCTTAACCGGGTGCGGCAGCACGGTCGCGAAATGGCGGGCAGCCTCCTCGCAACGCTCGCGTCGCTCATTGTACTCGGACTCGACCAGCGAGTGTTTCACGGCCGTGTTGCAGATCAGGAAACAGGCCTCGGGGCCCAGCGGTACGGTCTCGACGGCCAGCGTGCGGAAGTCGGACATCACGAGTGCATTTTGACGCCCGAACAGACTTGAGATCTGGTCGAGCAACCCGCACTTGACGCCTGCGTAATGATGTTCAGCCGACTGGCCGATCTTCGCCAAGTCGAGCGGCGCCACGGTCAACCCGTACAACCGCGCCAACGCCAAACCGGAACACATTTCCAGGGAAGCCGAACTCGATAGCCCCGCGCCCAGCGGGACATTGCCGCCAAACAGCGCAACGAAACCTTTGCCCACGGGGCCTTTCCCGCGCAGCCCGGAGAGCACGCCTTTGACGTAATTCGCCCAAGACATGACTTTGGAGGGCGCCGGATCGGCGACTGCGAACCGGCACTCCTGATTCAGGTCCGCCGCATGCAGACGGCACTCGCCATCCGCGGCCGGGGCCGCCAGAAAGAAAGTGCCGCAATCGATGGCGGCGGAGAGCACGAACCCCTCGTTGTAATCCGTATGATTCCCCAGCACCTCGACCCTGCCCGGCGCATGGGCCGCCACCGCGGGCGCCGTGCCGAACTTGGTCTTAAACTGAGCCGTGAGCGTCTTCAGTAAATCGTCAGCCATCGCTGTTCCTTCCTGCGCCGCGGGGTCTCTCTGACCCGCGCGACCCTGTGTACGGTGCCCTTTTTCGGGCCGCAGGGCAACTCATCAGTGACACTCTTCAGTGACATCCGCGTCGCTTCCCTCCCCATGCAAGAGTGATCCCACTGGCGCGTTTGGTCTTGTGACAACACGGGACGGGCCATATCATTTGCCCTGTGAAACGGGTTGCCGAGCTATTGAACGCGATGCGAGCGGATGGCGTCATCTCAGAGTATGCCCTCTTTGGAGCGGCGGCCCAGATGCGTTATACCGAAGCTGTGGCCACGCTGGACGCGGATGTATTGGTGGCCATCCCACCAACGGAGCGGCTCGACATCCTGGGTCCCATCTATGCGTTCTGCGCGACAAAGGGGTACGTGCCGGAAGGAGAAGCGATACGAGTGGGCGCTTGGCCGGTTCAGTTTATTCCCGCCTTCAGTCCTTTGACCGATGCGGCCATCAGGAATGCCGAGACAGCCGATTATGAAGGGGTGCCCTTCCGGGTGGTTCGTGCCGACTATCTGGCGGTGCTTGCATTGAGCGTTGGTCGCGCCAAGGATTTTGCGCGCGTGCTCGCCTTGCTGGAAGCCGGCAGCGTTTCGAGGGACCGGATTACCGATCTTGCCCGTCAACATGGTCTTGGAGAAGTTTGGCAGCGCTTCGAGAGGCGGTTTCTCGATGAATAGCGCTCGGCAAATATTGGAGCGTCAGGCCGCATGGCAGAAGACCCGGGCCCAGTTGTCATGGCCTGACAAGATTCGCCAAGCCGAGGCACTTCGTGAAGCGGTCGTGGAATTGAGGCGGTCACGGGTTACCCAAGAGCGGAAGAGCACGGCGCGGCCTGCAAATTCTGAAGCACGCTAACCTTCGCCCCAACGGGACGGTGTCAGGCTGATCGTGCCTTGGTTCAGGGGTTCCGCGATTCCCGGTGCTCTATTGACGCCTCAATCGCTCGCTCCAAGGCCGTCGACAGGATCGCGAGCCCCCCGACCTCTTCAGGACTGCATTTCTCTTTATCTCTGCGCAAGATGAAGTAGTCCATGAACTCGAGGAAATCCTTGCAGTCCGCAGGGCGCTGTGCCTTTGACTCAACTACTGGGACAAGGTTGATGTACCTCCATGCCTGCAGGCTGTCGATCTTGGCGAGCAGTTGTTCCATCAACTCCGCCCACAATGCTACACTCTTCCTGAACTGGACTTCGCGTTCCGAGTCTGGTTTGGGTTTCCTGTTCGTAGCTGCGTCAACTTTGGGATTCTTGACTGAGTTCTTTCTCAACCTTGCTGGCAATTCCTCTTCGTCGGTGAATTCGGCTGCTAGTCTGTGGGCTGCCAGTTCGATCCTGGTATCCTTTCCCGGCTTGTTGGCCGGGTGCTTGGTATTCAGCTTTTCTGCGAATAGGTCTTGCTCGGTTTCCATGATAGTCCCTACAGCGACGACAAAAACTCGCCTTCCGAGAGGATTTCGATTGCCCATCCCTTGGCCCGCATCCTCTCGGCCTTCTCCATTTTCCCGCTCTTGTATCCTGCCCCGTAGTGACTGCTGTATCCTTCCTGACCGACGACAAGGTAATCGGTATCGGTCATTACGGTGTCGTGGCAGATGCCGCCTCGGTCTACGACAGCCTGCATGGCGTCTTGACGTCGCATCGAAGAGAACGCACCGGTAAAGACGAATGACATGCCGGCGAATAGATGTTGCTGGCCTATCGAATCCGACGACGGCAAAATGTCGGCGGCCTTGAGTCCGTGATTTCCTGGTCTTCTAGCGCTCTTCTTTCGCGGCACGCCGCAGGGAACATGTCCACCCGGAAAAAGTCGGCCAATCCTCAGAGCACAAACGTCATTGAGAGCGTGGAGGGACGAAACGCCAAGTCTCTGGCAAGCGGAAATCGCTATGCGTGCGCAAGCGATGGCATCTTCTTGAGCATTATGGTGTTTAAACTCGATGCCCAGAACGCCGGCGATGTATCCAAGCGAATAGGTTGGGTTATCCGCCCAGGCCAATCGAGCGATGACGAGCGTGCAGAAGTAATCCGTCTCGGGGTAACTCCGTCCGCACCCATCCAGGGATGCCCGCAGGACGCTCATGTCAAAGGCCGCGTTATGAGCGACAAGCGGGCCCACAATCTTGGGGTGTATCATTTCCCAAGTCTCCAGGAAGGTTGGGGCGTCTGCGACGTCGTGTTCCGTGATCCCGTGGATCGAAGTATTGAATGGGTCAAACCAGAAGGGGGTCGGACGGATGAGTTGGTAGTGTCTTCCAACGATCTGCCCGTCCTCGATCATCGCCAAGCCTACTGCGCAGGCAGAAGTTCGGGCTGAGTTTGCCGTTTCGAAGTCAATGGCGGTGAACTTCATGATATGGCGTGTAATCGTGGCGGCGACATTCGGTCAAATGCAAGTCCATGAATGGGTGACGCCTATGCCGTCTTGTCAGTCTTGGATTTCAGCCCCTTCAGCGTGCTGGCCTCGTGAGTCATCTGGCGATCTGCATCAGACACGATACGAGCAATTGTCCTGGCTCGTTCCAGTGTCGCTCTTGTGACGTCCTTGACCTCCAGTCCGCGACGGAGCCATTTGATGGTCTTTTCTACAGCTTCCAGTGCGCGATGGGCAGCGCCGACTGGATCCTGGCTCTCTCGGGCAATAAGACTGCGTTTCTCCAATTCCTCTGCCACCAAGTTCTGAAGGGTATCGTAGGTGGCAACCCAGCAGTGCACTTGTTGGGTTGTCTCCTTCGATCCGACATACCCCCAGAGGACACGATGCTCTGCATCGCGGGCGGTAACACGGATGCCGGATTCCGTCGGCTCAAGCACAATCTCCCCGGCGATCCTCCGGTTGGGCGCGATGTCGTGACCCGTCAGGTTCCCACCCGTAGCTTCCAACTGTTGATCAAATGTCTTCCCAAACAGGTCTTGTTCCTGTGGCATGGCGTATCTCCTAGAGCATTCCGAAGAAGCGGGATTGATGTCAGGTATCTGGTGAGTGTTCTCTCGTGGCAGGCATGCCGCTAGTCGACTTTGAGAGCAGTCTGAGGAATTCCGCCTCTGCAATGATAGGCACTCCGAGGTCGTGCGCCTTATCCAACTTCGATCCGGCATTTTCGCCGGCCACCACCCAGTCAGTCTTTGAGCTTACAGAGCCCACAACGGTGCCGCCGCGGCGCCGGATCTCGTCAGTTGCTTGATCGCGCTTCATGGACAGCGTGCCCGTCAGAACAAAAGTTTTGCCTTCAAGCGGTCTGCGCTCCCTCGCCCCCCCCTCGCCATGTGGCCTAATCTCCAGTTTATCCAGACGCTCTACCACCCTCCGGCCGACATCGGACTCGAAGAACTCGATAACGCTTCGAGCCACCTCGGGTTCGATCTTTGTGACGACCTCGATAAGCGCAGGAAGATCCGACCTTACTTTTTTCCGGTGAGTCAGCCGCACATCGACGCCGGCCGCATTCAGGCGGGTTGCCAGTTGTTCAATGCGTTCATTGAGTTTACGTTGTTGCGTAGCGAGATGTTTCCTTGCTTCGTCGTTCTTCTTCTTGTTGTCAAGCGACTCAGGGTTGGATTCCCGAGCCTCCTCGACCAGCGCGCGGAGTTCGATTAGTTCGCGCAGAACCGCCGAATCTGCGACCGCCTTCAGATCGGCGTGAACGAGCGCCAGTTGGTAGGCGGCTGTCTCCCCCACATTCTGGATCCCGAGAGCATGCAGCCACCGCGATAGGGGCAGAACACGAGCCCGATCGAGAGCGGCTTTGACCTTGTCGGCGTTCTTCTTACCGAACTTGCGTGGCACACCGTTGCCACCCAGGTTCAAATCAAGATCCTCTAGTTCGGCAAGCTTCAGATCAAATAGGTCCAACGGTTCCTTGACCATTTCACTTTCAATCAGTTTCTCGGATACCACGCCGCCTATCCCTTCGATATCAAGCGCACTGCGTTGGACGAAGAACTCGATCCGGCGCACCTGTTGGGCCGGGCATTCCGCGACGTTATCGCAGCGCCAAGCTACTTCATCCTCGCCGCCCACCGATAGCTTCAGCCTAGAGATCGGTCCGCCACAGGCAGGACAGCGGTTCTTTAGGTGCGCAACAAAATCAAACGGCGCGGCATTGCGCAGACGTTTCGATGCCACAACCTCCACGACTTCGGGAATGACCATTCCTGCCTTTCGAACGATCACCGCGTCGCCGATTTGGATGTTCTTCCGTTTGATCTCGTCTTCGTTATGGAGAGTCGCCCGGGAGATGGTGGACCCCTGCACAAAGACCGGTTCCAGTTCGGCCACAGGCGTGAGGACGCCGGTGCGACCGACCTGAATCGTAATGTGAGCCAAACGTGTTTCAGCACGTCTGATCCAGTGCTGAGGCTTGAAAACAACCGCGTATTTTGGCGTATTGTCGGTGTCTTCTGATGGGATGCGCCGCCATTGGTCAAGGCTGTTCACCTTGATGACAATGCCGTCGATCTCGTAGGGCACGCGCGTGCGTAAGTCGTGGGTTTCCTCGCCGTGGGCCACAACTTCGTTTTCGTGGTGGCGCAGGACAGTCTCCATGGACTCGCATTGCCACCAGGGATCGACCGTCGGCAAGCCCAAGCGTTTCATCGCCGTCAAGGCTTCGGCGTGGGTGGCCAGGGAGAGGCCCTTCACTTCTCCCACAGCGTAAAACAAGGCGCTGATAGGCCGCTGGGCGACGATTCGAGGATCGAGTTGCTTGAGGGTCCCCGCCGTCGCATTTCGCGCATTCGGGAACGTGTCCTCGCCGGCTTCGCGAAGGCGGACGTTCAGCGCCTCGAAATCGCGAATGGCGATATAGGCTTCGCCGCGCACCTCGAGCAGGGCAGGCGGGTGCGCGCCCGTCAGTCGCATGGGGATGGAGCGGACGGTCCGGAGATTCGCCGTGATATCGTCGCCCTCGACGCCGTTACCACGGGTAACGCCCAAACTGAATACTCCGTTGATGTAGCGGGCGCTGATCGACACGCCATCGATCTTGGGTTCGAGCACGTACTCGACGGACTCGCCGGGTAGTTTCGCCCGCAAATCTACGTCGAACTTCCGGATCTCGTCCAACGTTTCGCGCTTCTCCAGCGATAGCATGGGAACGCCGTGCCGGACGGTGCGGAATTCCTTGAGCGGTTCGCCGCCCACACGGCGGGTGGGTGAATTGGGAGTCGCCAGCGCCGGAAACTTCGCCTCGAGTTGCGCCAGTTCCCGGTAAAGATCGTCATAGGCGGCGTCGGAAATCTCCGAGCGGCCCTCGCGGTAAAGGCGATCATGACGGGCGACATCCGTCCGCAAGGCCTCCACGCGCCGTCGAGCGTCGGTTTCGTTCATCGCCGTAGCCCGGGGCCTCCGGATTCTAGTCGGACTAGAATGGCGTCAGCCCTGCAGCGGCATCGGGTTGCAGAGGTTGCCCTCGCGGTCGGCGATGCGCCCGCAGTTGAAGCACATGAACTTCGGGTTCTTGACGACGGCCTTGATCTCCTCGAACTTGCCCTGGCTGGCCAGCACGCAAAGGTGCCCGGGATGCCCGTGTTCGTGCCCGCAGTCCTTCTTCTTGTCCAACATGATCGTTATCCTTTCGATTCCGTGTCCGGGTTGCGCCGACCGCGCATCAGGCGGTCCAGAGTTGCACAGCCGCCGCGTCGCGTACGGCCCGGCCGGCCACCAATGAGTCGGGTTCCTTCAGCAGACGGGACACCACGTCCTGTTTGTCGCGGCCGACTGCCAGAAAGATAAGCACTTCCACGCGTTTCAGCAAGTCAGGTGTCACGGAAATGCGATCAGGGCCTTCCGGGCGGCTCACGGCGACCGCCAGCGCACCCTTGCCTCGTACCAGATCGTCGGGCGTGAAGAGCGACGCGGTGTGACCATCGGCTCCAAGCCCCAGCAGCCCGAGCGTGATGCGGCCGCCGCCCCGGACAAAATGCTGCAACGACCGCTCGTAGTCCGCCGCCGCCTTCTTGAGAGGGAGGTCGGTCCCGGCCCGCACTACACGGCCTTCGGGCAGTTGCAGCCTTTCCAGCATTGGACGCAGATGACCATAGTTGCTTTCGGGAGAATCGTCGGGAACGAGTCTCTCATCGGAGAGGAAGATGTACAGATCGTCGGACGCTCGCGTTCGCCGGCGCACTACCTCGTCATAGGCTGCCAAGGGCGTGCGGCCACCGGACAGCATGACGGCGTGCGGCCGTCCGTATTTGTGCCGGAAACGCTCCTCCAGCAAATCGGCGACCGCCAGTGTCAGGTCGTCGGGAGAACGAAACTGTCGAAGCCGTGGCGTCATGGGCCCCTTTAACGCTGTAGTCCGCATTGGGCGGCCAGGCGGTCCGCCGCCTTTGGGCCGTGACTGCCGAGCGGGTAGGTCTCTGGTCTCGTCCGGTTCGCCTCCAACGCGTGCAAGACCGGCGTAAAGATATCCCAGGCCGCCTCAAGTTCGTCGGCACGGATGAACAGACTGCGGTCGCCGCGCAGCATGTCGAGCAGGAGACATTCGTACGCGTCGGGAATTTGCGCATTGAAAGCCGCCTGATAGCGCAGGTTGAGCGGCGTCGGCTGGAGCGCCATCTTGAGGCCGGGCACCTTGTTCATGATCC
Source organism: uncultured bacterium (assembly GCA_903895695.1). Lineage (GTDB taxonomy): Bacteria > Verrucomicrobiota > Kiritimatiellia > CAIKKV01 > CAITUY01 > CAITUY01. The sequence continues at coordinate 13,373 of CAITUY010000004.1, read as the reverse complement.
GCATCTCGATCGCCTCATCGGGTTGAACCCGGATGACGAGTTCGTTGGCCTCGATGGGACCGGCCGCATTGCCGAACAACTCGCCCGGGGGACGACGGAAGCGCAACCGCACCTCACTCAGCCCGGCATCCAGCCCCTTGCCGGCCTCCACGAAAAAGGGCACGCCGCGCCAGCGGTCGTTTTCGATCCGCAGCACGGACGCCGCGTAGGTGGGCGTCAGCGACTCCGCCGGCACAGTCGGTTCCTGGGTGTAGCCCGGCTTGCCGGCGCCCGCGGTATACTGGGCCGTCACGACGTCGTCGAGGCCGACCGGGGGGATGGCCCGCAGCAGCCGCACCTTCGCGTCGCGTACGGCGTTGGCATCGAACCGCGTGGGCCGATCCATGGCCAGCAGCGCCAGGATCTGCAGCAAGTGGTTCTGCATCACGTCCCGGATGATGCCGTACCCGTCAAAGTAGCCTCCGCGCTGCCCGACGCCGAATGGCTCCTTCCAGGTGATCCGCACGCTCTCAACGAACTCCCGATTCCACAACGGCTCGAATACAAGGTTGGCAAAACGCAACACCATCAGATTCTGGACGATTTCCTTCCCGAGATAATGATCGATCCGATAAGTGGACTCCTCCGTGAACACTTTATGCATTTCCCGCACGAGGTCGTCAGACGTGGCTCGATCGCGGCCGAACGGCTTCTCGATGACGATACGCGACCACTCGCGGCGCGGATCGCACGCGATAAGTCCTGCATCGCCCAAGGCTCTGGCCACGTCAAGAAACACCCCCGGGGGAACGGCCATGTAATAGACGCGATTGACGGACCCCTGCCCCTCTATCGAACGCATGATCCCGTAAAGATCGAGATAAGCGTCCGCCGAACCGTACTGGCCGGCCGAGTAGTAGCAGCGTGCCAGGAACTCGGCCGTCCGATCAGCGCAGGATTCGCCTGGGGCATACCGGCAGGTAAGATTTTCGGCGATGTGAGCGCGGAAGGCCTCGTGGGTGAAAGAGGTCCTTGCCATTCCAAACACGTTAAACTGCTCCGGTAGCAGGCCCTGGCAATACAGGGCAAAGAGCGCCGGAATGATCTTGCGGCTCGCCAGGTCGCCCGAGGCCCCGACGACTACGATGCCCAACGGGGCACCATCCTTGACCGAATCTTTCATGGCTTGCTCCTCCGCGAACAACCGGCACAGCCTGCAGGCTTCGCCGCTGCCGGCCGCCTCCGGGATATCACAGTTGCATTCGCCTCAACCAACCACCCTTGGCACAGCGCACAACGCGCGTCCGAACACCACTGGCAGACCCGGCAATCGGGGCACGGATGTTTCTTCCCTTTACCTTTCACGGCGCAGGCCTATCGACGGCACCGGATCCGGGCTTGAGCACGACGTAAGTTGGCAACCCTTTCACGCCAAAATAAGCCAACGTCTCGGACGTCAAGCCGTTGCTCGGCCGTTCTGCCTGGCATTTGACCCATTCAAATCCCGCCAGTCGTGCCCTGACATCCGGATCGCGGAAAGTCGTGGCATCCATGGCTTCGCAGTTCTTGCACCATGTGGCCCAAAAATCAATGAAGACCGGCTTGCCGGAGGCCCCGGCTTGCCGCACGACTTCCGCCCAGGCCGATGGCCCGGCATCGGCCGACACGTGAATCACTCCGGTCGCATCAGGTTGCAGCGCCCGCGGCTTGCGCCACCCACTCACCGCCACGGTCGCGTAATAGAAGGCCAATGCCAGGATGAAAGCCCCGAAGCCGTACTTGACCCAGGTCATCCAAGACCCGGGCTTTGGCAGGAACGCCAGTCCGGCTCCTGCCAGGGGCCACGGCAGCGCCATTCCGAGGCCCAGCACGAATGGCAGAGCCAGGCCAAGGGTGACACCGGCGGCGTAGAGATTACCCGCGAGCACGAGCACGGCGATGACGACGGGCGCCACGCAGGCACCGGCAAGCAAAGCCGAAAGCCCTCCCAGCCCTACAGCGGCCCCATAGCTGCCCCGGCGCTCCATGCGTCCGCCGGCGGGCTGGAAACGCGTAAGATCGATGTGAATCACGTCGAACATGGCCAGCGCGAGGATTACAAAGACGAGCGCCATGACGGCATTGAACCATGGCATGGAATTGAGTACGCCGAACGTCGAACCGGTAAGCACGACGACCAGACCGAGCCCGCCGTACACCAGCGCTATCCCAATCCCATAGGCGGCACCCAGTCCAAACCCCCGCAGGCGGGAACTGCCTTGCGCACCGGCGCCAAGTATCGCCAGGTTGACGGGAATCATGGGCAAAACGCACGGGGTCAAGTTGAGCAGGAGGCCGCCGGCCAAAATTAGTAGCAAGGTCCAAACCGTCCCGAATCGATGGAAGAATTCCACAGGGTTCGCGCCGAAGAGGGCCAAGCTGCCCGTGAAGCGGGCACCGAGGGACCTCCGGTCAGACGCCGAGGCTGCCCTTCCATGCTGAGCCACGTCGAGAAATGCGAGGAACTCCGCCTTGTTGAGATAGCCGGCGGCCTGCCCTGCCGGGGTCAGGACCGTATCGAGCATCTGCCAATCGGCGGGACCGGTAACGGGAGGTGGCGGTTGCGGCGATGATGTCGATGGCTGCCCTGCAACCTGCCCGGCAGGGGGGCTGGACGGACCTGGCTGCAGCGGGAAGAACCTATTCTGTGGAAAGAAGCAGGTCGTGTCGTTACAGCCTTGGTACTGCACCCTCAAGGTGAGACCGGTAACGAGCGGACGAGTCACCCGGTAGACGAGGGCGAAATCGTTCGTATAGATCTCGCGGTCGTTTCCCGAATACGCATCCCGGATTCGCGCCGGCTTGGGGAGGTCAAGCGGCGCTAACGGAATGCCGCCGACATCCTCCACCCTCAAGTCATCCGCATACACGTGGTGGCGGGGCGGCACCGCGAATGTCACGGCAGCCACCCAGGAAGTGCCCGCGTCCGTCAGTGAAGCGGTGACATGGAAGGGATCGGCGGGCGCAGCCTGAAGCCCGGCGCACAACAGGCACCCGGCCCAAGCTACTACACTCACCAAGTGCGCATTTCGCATGATGCACCTTCCGTCCCGCCGCCTTTGCGACATGTTCACGGTGCCTCAAGCCTCACGGTCGGCCGGCCATCGGCCGGCCGACACGACACTCACACCGTGCCCACCTCCGCGCAAACCGCAGGCGGCATCCCGCATCAACCTATCCGGCCTTGAAGACCCGCTTCCCGAGTTGCTTGTCCAGCATCAGGAGCGTGCCGGCGGAACTACCGGCCATCTTCAGCGTAGTCACAAATTCCGTATCGTTGGCTTCCTCTTCGACCTGCTCCGTGACAAACCACTGAAGCATGATCTGGGTCGCATAATCCTTCTCCGATACGGCCAAGCCCATCAAGTCGTTAATCGACTGGGTAATGAACCGTTCGTGCTTCAATGTCGCCTCGAACATGGCAAGCAGAGTCGTGAAGGTCGCCTTGGGCTTATCGATCGAAGCCAGCTCGACGCCGGCCCCTTGTTCCAGCAGGTACTTGTAGAGTTTCAGGGCATGCCCCGTCTCTTCCTGGTACTGGACGTAAAACCAGTTGCCCGCCCCGCGCAAGCCCAAGGCATGCGATTGGGCCGACATTCCCAAGTACAAGTAGGCCGAATATAATTCCCTGTTGATCTGCTCGTTGAGCGCCTTTTCTATTTTCTTCCCGATCATCGTGTCTCCTTCTGTCGCGGCGGAATCTTCCGCCGCGGCTGTTCATGCCTTCCAAAGCCCGTGCAGGTTGCAAAACGCGCGCGCCACGGCGCCCGGTGCCGTCACGCCCTCGAACATAGCCACGGGCGGCTGCCCGGGCTTCAAGAATCTGCGGCTCACGGCGTCGCCAGTCGTCAACTCGATCCATTCGATAAAATGTTTGTCTTCCATAGGATGCGGGATGCTTCCCACCGTCACTTTGTACCCGTTCGCCAACTTCTCGACCACCGGCATGTGCTTTTCTTTCGAAGCGTCAACCGTGTTGTCCTTGAAAACTTTCATCGACTTTCCACAACACGAAGGCTCTCCGCCACCGGCGTGCAGAACTTCCAGAATATTCCCGCACGTTTCGCACTTGTAGACATCTTGCCTGTTCGCCATAGCCGTCTCCCCGCTCGTTTCGCTTCCGATCTCAATCACTCCTGCGCCGAGAACTCGCTCTTTCCGACCCCGCAATCCGGGCACACCCAATCGTCGGGTATATCCTCAAACGCCGTTCCCGGCTCGATTCCATGTTCACTGTCGCCCACTTTCGGATCATACACATAGCCGCACACGTTGCACACGTACTTCATTCCTCGTTCTCCTTCGCTCTGCTTTGCTGTCAAGACCCGTCACTGCCACGGTTATCGACCGTGTCACCCACGCTTGGCCAAAAGCGATTTGAGATGTTGGACATAGGCCTGAGCGCCGCCAGGCCGATAGCCTGTCCTTGCCAGTTCCTTGCCCGTCGCGTCCAGCAGAAGGATTGTTGGAAACCCTTCGATCCCGTATTGCTCGGCCATTGCCTGATTCTGCTTCGCTACCTCCGCGTCCTGAGCCGTGCGCCGCGGGAAGTCAACCAGGAGCAGGACAAAGTTCGTGGACGCATAGTCCTTGAACGCCTTCTCGGTAAAGACCTCTTTCTCCAGCTTCATGCACCAGCCGCACCAGTCCGACCCCGAGAAGTCGGCCAGTATCGGCACATGTCGTCCCAATGCCTGTGTCTTAGCCTGCTGAAATGACGTCAACCATTGGACGTCACCGCCGGCCACCGCGTTGTGCGGCTCCACCGGGGCCGCGTGTGTCAACGTCGCGGCCGAGACAGCCAAAACCACCCACCCGAGGATGGTTCTCCCTGCACTCCATGCGTTCATCGATCCTCCCCATCCCGTGCCCACGGACGTCATCATGCGCCGCACGAATTCGCCGCTGCACGATCGGGTAACTCATTCCATCGGCCCATAGCCTGATGGGCAAGTCTTTCCCGCTCGGCGACCCCTCGAATCTTGTAGGCACAATCGCGCACGATTCCGTAGAGAGCCATGCAGCTCTCGTCACAACTGTCAGCCTCTCCTTGTCTTGCGAGCATAATCAAGTCACGCGCCAAGTCAAGGGATCGTCGTATGTTGCTGTTATCTGCTCGAGTTCTCATTCTATCGCCCTCATCGGACGTTAGTAATGTCTGCAGATTGTGTGCCGAAGCGGGCAACGCGGCGCGAAAAGTCGCAACCAATTTTCCCTGAATTGGTTATATAAGCTTACTGAAGCAAGCAAGCATGAGTGGCTACTGTCTCATCCTGTTCCACAGGCATCTCGTGACGCACGTTCGTGCGGGGCAGATTCGTCAGGCTTCCGTCGCCTGGCCGTCCAGAAACCGATAAAGCGTCGCGCGGGAAACGCCCAGGAGTCTGGCCGCCTCCACCTTGTTGTGACCCGTTTGCTCAAGCGCCGCCTGAACGGAATCACGGGTGAGTTTGGGCCGCACGTTCCCGCCCGTCAACGAGACCGCTGCGGGGCGTGACAAGGGTGATACGGCAGCCCCGCCGCGGACCGACTGCAGTACCGTCGGTGGCAGATGCTCGAGGTGGACCGTCGGGCCCTTGCATTTGACCAGTGCGAACTGGATCCAATTCTGGAGTTCGCGAACGTTGCCCGGCCATGGGTACGATATCATGAAGCCCATGGCGTCGTCGCCGAATGCCAAGGGCTCTCTCCCGGCTTCATGGGCCGCGCGTTGGAGAAAGTGATTGGCAATCAGGGGAATGTCAGTCGGCCGGTCGCGCAGTGGTGGCACGGTCAGGGGCACGACCCCCAGCCGGTAGAATAGATCCTCTCGAAAACGGCCTGCGGCCATTTCCTTGGTCAGGTCCTTATTGGTCGCACTAATCACGCGCACGTTGACGCGGATGGTCTTCTCACTGCCGACGCGTTCGAAGCAGCCCTCCTGCAGGACGCGCAGCAGTTTCACTTGCATCGCGGCCGTGATGTCACCGATCTCATCGAGAAAAATCGTCCCGCCGTCGGCCAGTTCGAATCGGCCTTTCTTGTCGCGAATGGCCCCGGTAAAGGCACCCCGGACATGGCCGAAGAGCTCACTTTCAAGCAGGCCCTCGGGCAGGGCTCCACAACTGACGGGCACGAACAGTTTGCTGGCGCGCGGACCCTCGTTGTGCAAAGCCGCAGCGATAAGCTCTTTGCCCGTACCGCTCTCTCCCTGCACGAGTACCGGCGCGTTCGATTCGGCGAGTTGGGGAATCAACTCGTAGAGGGAAAGCATTTTCGGGTCACGGCCGATGATGCCGGCGAACTGCTCGATCTCGCCCAAGCGATGGGCAAGCCTTACCTCGCGGGTCAGGTCCCGGAACGAGGCGATAACGCCAACATGCCGCCCGCGCTGATCGGGCAAATGATGCAGCGTCATGGCCACGCGCCGTCGTTCGCCGCTCCGGGTACAGATGTCCATCTCGCGCGACTCGCCATCCTGCGGCAGGGGATGCCCCTCGCAGAACGAGCACTTGCCATCGCATAGACCGCCCGCGAGCGCTTCGTGGCAGTCGCGATTGATTACATCGGCCCGGGCGTAGCCGGTGATGCGTTCAGCCGCTGTATTGAAGTACAGGATACGGCGCTGCAGGTCATGCGTGATCACGCCTTCCGAAATCTGGTCCAGTACGAGGTCGGCATTCCGCTTGGCATGCACGAGGGCCTCAAGGTAGCCCTTATCGACCAGATCGTCGACGAGGTGCCGGATCTGATCGCGAGCCGAGCGAAAGGCCGCCAGGACTGCCGCCGCATCGCCCGTTGCCTGTGCCGGATCGATGATACTCCAGCGTATATGCCCGGGATTCCCGGGCAGGAGTGGAAAATTATCGGCAGCGCGATCGCAAAGGGTCACGACCAGGTCGAAGACGACGCCGGAAAGGGCTTCGACGGTCTTTGAAGTATGTGACCGGATATCGGCCCCTATCTCAGCCATGACTTGGGTTGCCAAGGGGTTTATGCCCTTGGGCGCAAGGCCCGCGCTGAAGACACTGACATCGGGGCAGTCCTTGGCGCGCGCAAACCCCTCGGCCATCTGGCTCAAGCAGGAGTTTTCCGCGCAGAGGAACAACAGATTGATGCGTCGAGCAGCCATGCCTAGGGACTCCGAAACACAAGACTGCGACATTCTGTCGGGCGGGCCGTGCGAAAGCAAGCTTCGTTGCAACGCGGCGCGGGGTCGCATCAGTTGGCGGGGACTACAGACCGGCGCCATTGCTGGAAAGCCGCCAGGGCGGCGTTGTGGATCGCAATAACGCTGCGGGTAACGTCGGCCTCATTCGCCCGTGTCACGTCCGGCGCCAGGCTGCGCACTACGAATGACAACCGTTCCTCGCTGGCCCAGGCCGGTTGCCGCAAACGCAGAAACGTGAGCCAGTCCGTACGCGAGCTGTTCCATCGGGCGCGCAGCCACCCGTGGAACGCCGCCACCGGATGGCGCAGCGCTTCGCCGGTGATTCCCTGCGGGATCCATCGAGGGTCATCCGGGCTATCGACACGCGGAAATGCCAGGTCGCGAATATCCTCCGGCAAGGCGGCAAAATCCCCAGCCCTAAGCACCGTCGAAGCCCACACGGACACATCACCGCCAGGAGCGGTCACACGCCATATTTGCACGGGATAATGGGCAGCCCCTTGATGGGTGACCCCGGGGGCCTCCCCGGCCCGCGCATCCTGGACCAGGGACACCGTGTAGGACTTCAACTTCAGGCACGTCGGCATGTTGTAGCCGTGTACCAACCTGACCAACATGGACCGCCCACCGGGCATGGACACCCCCATGGCCACGATGTTCGGCTCCGCCGGATCATTGGTCGACACCGGAAGAAGCCGGGTGGGACAGCCGCCCAGGACAGGCTGAAATCCCTGAAAATTGGCAGCCGTAAGGTCAAAGGGGCGGAAAGGCCGGCGACTGACCCGAGCCATCAACTCCCAGGCGCCCACCAGGAGGGCGCACAAAACGAGGATTGCGGGAACCATCCAGTCGTGCCGTCGGCTTCCGGCATCATCGGCGTTGGCCTTCATTGCGTGGGCTCCCGCTGACGACCCGCAGTCAATGCATGTCCCGTTCCATCCCGAAGATGACGATCCGCAACGTTCGCAGGATGATCCGAAGGTCGAGCCCAAATGACAGATTCTGCAAATAGTACATGTCGTATTCGAGTTTTGCCTTGGCATCCTCGACCGTCGCCCCGTAGGGGTAGCGGATCTGGGCCCAGCCCGTAAGCCCGGGCGGAATATTCTCGCGCTCGCGGTAGCAGGAGATTTCCTTCTCGAGCTGCGCGGCCAGTTCGGGACGTTCGGGACGGGGACCGACCAGGCTCATGTCGCCTTCCAGGACGTTGCGTAACTGGGGCAACTCATCCAAGCGATAGCGCCTCAGAAAACGGCCGACCGTCGTGACGCGCGGATCCTCGGGCGGAGACCACACGGCTCCCACGCCCCGCTCCGCGCCCGGCACCATTGTACGGAACTTATGGATGCGAAACGGCCGCCCGAATCGCCCCACCCGGTCCTGGCTGTAGAATACGGGACTTCGCGGGGCCGACAGCTTCAGCAAGAGCGCGATCGCGCACCCGAGCACGGCGGCAGGCACGGCCGACAAAAGGACAAGCATGACATCCAGAAAGCGTTTGAACCGCATCGTCACGGGCGACGCAAACCCAAGGCTGGCCTGCATGAGCCAGTTTTCGTCGATCAGGCCGAGCGGCACGCGGCCGGTGTAGACCTCGGCTACATTCAGCGGCGTGAGCACCGGAATGCCTTCGAAACGCAGGCGCCGCAATTGCGGGTACAACTGACGGAGTTGATCCTCTCGATCCAGCCCTATGAGGACCACATCGACCGCCAGGGACCGGACAACGGCGGCCACCGTCTGGGCGGGTGCCCGGATGATGGGTATGCCGCCGGCTTCCCGGCCGTCGGCTGTCGCCCCACCCTCAGGGTAGACGTCAACCAAGGCTGCTACCCTGTGACGCGGACGCAGATGGGAATCCTCGACGGTGGCCAACACCTCTCTGGCGCGGTCGCCCGCGCCAATCACGGCAACCCGGTAACAAAAAGTGTCCGTGCGGAACAAGTAGTGGTAGATCAGGAGCCGTAGGGAGAGCCACAGAACCGAATAGAAGCAAAAGGTCAATACCAGCACGCCGCGGCCCAGTAACGTATCAAGCCAGGCATACGAGGTCGCGCTCACGACCAGCATGGCCATACAAATGGAGAACGCCCAGTTGACCACCATGTTGAACCGCGACAGCCGGATCTCGAGCCCATAGCTGCCGGTCACATAGTTGGCGACGATGATGGTGATACCCAGGTAGATCCAACCGGAAAGGTTGGTAAACAGATACTCGTGCAAGGCGTCGGCACCCAGGCGCGCATAGATTGCGGCAACTACGCCTATCGCCAGGCAAACGGCATCGAGTGCCGCTATCCACACGATCTGGGTGTCCAGATGACTTCGGTGGGCCGCCATGGGTTACTCCGCGGGCAACGTCGTGCGCCGCAGCCAGCGCGACATCGCCTCGCGCACCTTTCCGAGTCGCCCGGCTCCGGTGCGCCGGCCATGTTCGTCATACGTTTCGTAATTGTAGCCGTATTTATACGCGTAACTGTAGTAGGCGTAGTTCGGATACTGGTAGGCGTAGTACAGGCTGCTGATACGGTGCATCTCGATGCTGTTGACGATCAGACCGATCACGTGCACGTCGCCCAGCATGTCCAGCGAGTATTTGACAATCGGCTTGGACGTCTTGTTGGCGTGCGCGATGTAGATGACGCAAACCAACGGACAATTCGCCAGAATCACGGTGTCGGTCACGCGCAGGACGGGCGCGGAATCCATCACGATATAGTCGAACTTATCGATCACATCGCTCAGGAATGCCTCCACGTCCGCCGCGTGCAGCAGTTCTGACGTCCCTTTCTCCGCGCTGCCGGCGGGGACGAACCAGAGATTCTCGTGCGGGGTTGCGCAGACCACTTCGCTGACCGGACGGTGGTCCCGCAGGACGTCAACGATACCGGGACTGCGCTCGCACTCGAGCGACTTGTGCAGTACGCCGCGGCGCAGATCCATGTCCAGCAGCAGGACTCGTTTGCCGGTCTTGGCGATCATGATGGCCAGGTTCAGCGTCGTAAGCGTCTTGCCTTCCTTGGAATCGGCACTGGTGATCAGGATGACCTTCTTGCCCGCCTTCTCTACGGCCGAAAGAACATTGGTTCGGAGAGCCCGATAGGCCTCGGCGGCACCCGACCGGTGTTGTTCGCTGACAATCGGGCGAATACGCGTGGTCAGATCGCTATGGACCCAGTAGGGAATGCCACCCAGGAAAGGGACGCCCACGATCGATTCGACGTCGCTCACCGATTGGACCTTGTCATCAAAAAAGTAGGCGAGCATGGCCAACCCGAGCCCGGACCCCACACCGGCGCCCAACACGACGATCAGGATCTTCACGGGGTCCGGCCAGACCGGTTTGCTTTCCGTGCGAACCGGTTGCACGACGGCAAAGTGTTCGCCCTTGATTTCCTGGTCGATGCGCAACTCATTGAGTCGGTTGTAGAGCTGGTTGTACATGCCCTCCAGCCGTCCCACGGATGCCTGGAGCTGGCGCAGGTCAGCCCCTTTGCGGCTGGCCATGAGGTACGTGTTCTTCCAGCGCCGCTGTGCTTCGTCGAGCGCATCGAGTTGCAGGTCCAACGCCGACGCCCGCTGCTTGATCGCGGCGTATTCCGTCTCGGATTGGAGGTCAAGATCCCTGTGGACAGAAACAATCTCCTCGTCGAGCGCCCGCAGTTTCGGGTTATCCGGCTGCATGTTTGCCGAGAGATCCTTGCGCTCGCGCTCCAGCCGGGCCAGGCGCATGCGTTTCTCCTGGACGGCCGCCGCCCCCGCCTGATCCGCACGAAACGTGGGCGGGGCAGAAGTCGCATTCGTGGCTGTGGCAGCGCCTTCCGATGAAGGCGGTGCCAGCGCGCCGGTCTCGCGCGTAAGCGCCATGGCGTCACGGATAACTTCAGGCGACTGTCCCTTCAACAAGGGATACTGCACCTCAAGCATCCACTTCTCGGTGCTGAGCTGTTGATGCCGGCTAACCAACTGGTTGAGATATCCGAGTTCGATGCCGCCGCGCGCCTGCACGTACTCCATTTCGTTAACCCGCTGATACTCGATCACGTCGTCCTCGGCCGAACGGATCTGTTCCTTCAGGCGGGCCAGTTCGTCCTCAAGAATGCGTGCCGCTGAACCGTACGAGTCCTGCTTCACCACCTCGCGCTGAGTCTGGAACTCCTTGATCGCCTCGCGTAGGAAAGCGCGCGCGTAAGCCGGATGCGTGTTGCGGATGGCCAAGGTCAGCGTAATGCCGTCACCCCCGGACAAATAGGCCCCGTAGTTCGGCCACAAGTCGGAGGGGTCGCCGCCCAGACGCGGCAACCAGAGCTTGGCAAGACGTTCTACAATCTTTGTCCTGAACCCTTCGCTGGTCAGAAGGTTCACATGTGTCTGACTCTCCGTCCAATGGTAGGTTTGGGACGAAATCTGGGTGCTTGGATCCCGGTAGATCAGCATGCGAGCCGAGGTAGAGTACTGCTTGGCCGTGAACTCCAAGTAGAACACCCCGCCCAGGAGGCAAAGCAGGAAACACAGGACGATGAGCTTCCAGCGGAATACCAAAATCCCGAGATAGACTCGCGGATCGATCTTCTTCTGTTCGAAACTGTCGGCGGCAGACATACGGCTCCTCGGCAGGGACACGCTCCATCCCGGCTGTCCCGCGAAGACACCTTAGAAGAAGGCAAACTTACGGGCCGGAACGATTACGCGGTCGCCCGTCTCCAGCAAGACGTCGTGCCTAGGGTCGCCTTGGCTCATCAAGGCATCGCCGTTGATCAGGAACGTCGTTTCGTGCCCGTCTTTGGCCGTACGAACAACTTGGATACGGTCGGACCGCGCAAAGCGCGGTAACCCCCCTATCTTAAACAATAGGTACATCAGTGTGCAAGGCTCGTTCTCTGCGAACTCCACGACTCCGCGACGCGGCACCTCACCCAGCAGAAGGACCCGCTTGCCGCCGCCACTGGTCGCTCCGGGTTGCGTCGTTTCATACGTGAAGACATAGGCCAAGTCATTGTTTCGCAGATAGATCTCCGGGATCTGAAGTTGGCCGTCTGCCGAGGACAAGACGTAGACTTCGCCGGCCGCCGCAGGCCCGAACGGCGTGCGCATGCCGCCTCGGACAATCTTGACACGCGCATTATCGCGGTTGCCCCTCAGGCCGCCGGCTCGCCGAAGGGCGTCGTTCAACACAATGGAAGAACCGGCGCCGATCTTGATCTCCCCGGGCATGTCGACCGCCCCGAGCACCTCAACTTGATCGTAGGAAGCCTTGGCAATCTTAACGCTCACAGTAGCGCGATTGAGATACCGCCCCTCCAGAGCGGTTCGGATGGCCGCCTCGGCCTTCTCAACCGTCATGTCGGATAGGAAGACGAGGCCAACATACCCAAAATCGATAGCCGAAGCATTGTTGACCAGATAGCGGCCGTTCAAACTAGGGTCTTCTTCAACCGACACCCACAGCACAGTCTCGGGCTGGATAGTGGGCACGGCCGGCTTGAGCGACAATGTCTCACTGGGAGCGTTGGTGGTTGTCACTTGGCCGGCCGCAGGCTGCACGGCTACTGGAACCACGGGGACTGGCGCGGAAATCTCCGCCTTTGACGCAACGGGTTGAACTGGCGCAGGCGTTGGCGGGGGAGCAGGCGCTGGAATTGGAACCGGCGCTGGCGCGGGAACAGGCGTGGCTATGGGCGTTCGCGCGACCTCACGGGGTGCTACAGGCGCGACGGATTCCACCGCAACGGGAACGCTCGTCGCAGCGGCCGGGGTCCCGGCATTGGAAGCCGCCAGCGAATCCGCCATGGCATCGTCAATGATCTTCTGGACGTAATCGTCACTGGGCGCCGTCGCGCAGCCACTGAATACAGCCGCCGCGAAAAAGACCAACGAGGACACGCGCACCGCCGTGCCCCACGACCTCCAATGGCCCAGTCTTTGAGACTTCATAGTGCCGTGATCCTCTCCACATCCCCCCCCGGTGCACGGTCTGCCCCGCGACAGTCACCCCCAAAATCACTGGATAGATACGTTTTCAGCGACTTGGTGTCAACTGCAAAACCCGGAAGAACAGTCTCGATTATGGCTGATTCTTTTGGCAGGAATGAGAGAGGATGAGTGGGAAGGAAAGCGGGAGCGGCGGGTTGCGGGGAGTTTTGAGGCGGTGTTACGGAGTGCGGCGGGGTGGAGTTGGGGCTGGAATGGCAGCCGGAGACAGAGT
>CAITUY010000003.1 GCA_903895695.1 uncultured bacterium | reverse complement strand
GGGAGATCCAGCAGGAGCGGGCGCGGCAGCAGGCGCAGTGGCCGGCGCGGCTTTCGCGGCCGGCGTAGGGGCAGGGGGCTGCGCAGGCGCGGGCTTGGCGGGGGCAGGGGCAGGGGCGGGGGCCGCCTTCAATTTGGCGGCGGCTTCGTCGATGGCGCCGATCATGTAAAGCGCGCTTTCCGGGGCCGCCCTGAACTCGTCGCGGAGAATGCGTTCGCAACCGTCGAGCGCCTGTTCGCGGGTGACGAGTTTGCCGGTGAGGCCGGTGAATTGACCGGTGGTAAAGAAGGGCTGCGTCAGGAATCGTTCGAGGCGTCGGGCGCGCGCGACAGTGCCGCGGTCCTCCGGCGACAGTTGCTCCAGCCCGAGCATGGCAATGATGTCCTTCAGTTCCTCGTACTGGGTGAGGGTCCGCCGCACGTCCTGCGCCAGGCGATAGTGGCGTTCGCCCACGATGCCCGGCGTGGCCATCTTGGAGCTTGATTGCAGCGGGTCGATGGCCGGGTAGAGCCCTTCGCTGGCGCGTTTGCGCGACAGCACGATGGACGCGGACAAGTGCGAGAAGGTGTGGACGGCCGCCGGGTCGGTGAAGTCGTCGGCCGGCACGTACACGGCCTGGATCGAGGTGATGGCGCCGGTATCGGTGTTGGCAATGCGTTCCTCGAGGCCCGACAGTTCCGTGCCGAGCGTGGGCTGATAGCCCAGGCGCGACGGCATCTGGCCCATGAGGCCCGAGACCTCGGACCCGGCCTGGATGAACCGGAAGATATTGTCGATCAGCAGTAGCACGTCGCGGTGTTCGTCATCGCGGAAATATTCGGCCATGGTGAGGGCCGTGTGGCCCACTCGGAAGCGGCTGCCCGGCGGCTCGTTCATCTGACCGAAGATCATGGCCATGTGGGGCAGCACGCCGGCGTCGCGCATCTCACGGTAGAGTTCCTCGCCCTCGCGGCACCGTTCGCCGATGCCGCAGAAGATGCTCACGCCCTCGTGATGGCCGACCATGTTGTGGATCATCTCGGTGAGGAGCACCGTCTTGCCGACCCCGGCCCCACCGAAAAGCCCGGCCTTGCCGCCGCGCTCCAAGGGCATAAGCACGTCGATGATCTTGATGCCGGTTTCAAACACTTCGGAGGTCGTGGACCGGCGGGCCAGCGGGGGTGGGTCCTGATGAACGGTGCGCCACTGGACCCCCTCCGGCGGGGGCTGCCGGTCGATGGGGTTGCCGAAGACGTCGAACATGCGCGAGAGGATCGACGGGCCGACGGGCGCCTTGAGCGGGCCGCCGGTATCGGTCACTGGCATGCCGCGCGCCAGGCCCTGAGTGGGCGTGAGCGCGATCCCGCGGATACGCTGGGCGTCGAGTTGGGCGGCCACCTCGATGGCGATGCGGCCCTCCGGCCCGGCCCGGAGCAGGGTCGTGATCGGCGGCAGCCGGTGCTCAAAGCGCGCATCGACCACGCTGCCGCGGACCGCAACGACCGCGCCGATGTTCGGGGTTTCGCTTGCCGTGTTCATGTGCCAGACGTCACCCGGTCAATCAATCCGCACCAAGTGCGCGAATAACCGGCTATTGAGTGTCACTTTCCACCGAAGTTGGGGGTGCCGTCAATAAGGTTTGTCGTCCGGCGTTCTACGGGATTTCTGCTGCGGAGTGGCACGAGCCATGCGCGGCGACACGCCTCCGGCTCATCAGCCTTGACCCAACGGCGGCTGGGAGTAGTATGCTTAAGAGCATGGCGCTTAGCTGCTGAAGCATGGATGCATCTGGCCAAGAGGATGCGCGTGCCCGGGCTACCGGAAGAGCGATTTCCCATCAGTCATTCGGAAGGAAACTGAAGTATGGCGATCACGCAAACGTGGGTTATCGTTAAGAGCGATAAGAAGACGATCAGCCGATATTTGCTCGGGCTTGGCGAGCACATGATCGGCCGCGGCGCTGACTGTTCGATCCTTGTGGATGCCGACCCGGTTTCCCGCCACCACGCGCGTCTGACGATCAGTGCGGACGGCGTCATCTTGGAGGACTTGGGCAGTACCAACGGCACTTACGTGGACGACACCCGCGTTGAAGGGGTCGTGACGCTTCGTCAACACCAACGCATTCGTATTGGCGCTCTGGAATTGGAGATGATTGCGAGCACCGATGAGGAGTTTGTGCCAAGCGGGGAGCACAAGGTCTTCATCAGCCATGCCGCCAAGGATAAGTCGATCGCCGATGCCCTGTGTGCGACGCTTGAGTTTCGGAACATTCCCTGCTGGGTTGCGCCTCGGGATGTGTTGCCCGGCCAGGATTGGGGTACGGCCATCATCGAGGCCATCAACAAGAGTCGCGTCATGATCGTGGTGTTCTCGTCGCATTCGAACAATTCCGAGCATGTAAAACGGGAAATCCAGAACGCTGTCAGCGCCGGGGCTACAGTCATTCCGCTACGGATCGAAGATGTCCCGCTGTCGCCTGCGCTGAAGTACTTTCTGGGGACGTGCCACTGGCTGGACGCCATCACTCCACCGATGGAGAAGCACCTGTCGCATCTGGCCGAGACGGTGCGAGTGCTGCTGGAGCGCGGTCCCAATCGGCAACCCATGCCACCCCCGGTTAGCGGTGCGTCTCTTGAGAAAAGGATCTTCCGCAAGACCCTGGTGGGTGTCGCGGTCATTGCGGTGCTGCTATTGGCCGGTGTGGCATCTTTGCTCAGCCATTCAGAGCGGTGGCGACAGGAACGTGCGGTAAGCGTCTCGGGGCATGCTGATCTCGACACCATCCGTGCGGAACTGAAAGCCCTTCTCGCCAGCGGGTCTGCCGGGGTCTTTGCCGAGCAACTCAAAGCCATCGAAGCCAAGATCACCGCTTTGGAGGGCTCCCGTCAGCAGGACAAGCAGAGTGCCATCGACCAACTTGCTAAAGAACTTGCCAGTCTTGCGGTTGGGCCGCCAGCAGGGCGGCCATTCGAGAACAGCCTCGGCATGAAATTCGTACCTGTGCCGGGCGCGGGCGTGCTGTGCAGCGTCTGGGACACGCGGGTGAAGGACTTCGCGGCGTTTGTCAACGATCGAGCGCACAATGGGGTTTACGATTACCGAAAAGGCTCGGTGCCACATGTCTGGACACCGGCTGACGGGTGGGGAAGACATGAATGGCAATACGACTGGCATAATCCGGGGTTTGGGCAGACGCCGGAACACCCGGTGGTGTGCACGAGCTGGGAGGACGCCAAGGCGTTCTGCGAATGGCTGACGGCAAAGGAGCGCCGCGAGGGAAAGATTTCCAGCCAGCATCGCTACAGCCTGCCGACGGATGTGGAATGGAGTGCCGCGGTGGGCATAGGACAACTGGAGGGCGGCGGCACACCCAGCGAGAAGAATGGGAGAGTGAAGGGGGCATATCCGTGGGGGACGCAGTGGCCACCACCGAAAGGGGCGGGGAACTATTCGAGTATATTTCACGTCGATGACTATGATCTGGGCACAGCGCCGGTGGGGAGTTTTGCGACTAACCAGTACGGGCTTTGCGACATGGGCGGGAACGTTGGGCAGTGGTGCGAGGATTGGTGGGACACCAGCCGGAAAGAACACGTATTGCGGGGTATGTGTTGGGGCGGGGCGTTTGCGGACGTTGCCTCAGCTTCCGGGTGTTTGCTTTCGTCGAGTCGCGGTCCTGCCGCGCCCGATTCTCGTGATAACTTCACTGGTTTTCGGGTCGTGTTAGTAGATGGGGGTGTGCCCTCACCCAGCCATTCTGTCAGCGCCGAAGCCTTCGCCAAAGAGGTTGTCGCCCTGCCGCCGGAATTGCAGTTTGAGCGCGTGATGGAGCGGCTGGAGCAACTCAATCCCGGCCTGAGGAATGTGAAGCGATACACGTCGTATCGATCGCAGGATGGAAAGGTCACGGAGTTGGAACTCCGCGTGTACGATTCGACGATGACCAACACGGTTGCACAGGCGCTGGTTGATATCTCGCCCATTCGTGCACTTGTCGGACTCAAGCGACTCAGAATTGGGCAGGCGGACAAACCGGCGATTCTGACTGACCTTTCGCCGCTGAGCGGCATGCAGGTCGAAGAACTGGATATTTGGAGCGCTTCCAGTCTGGCCGACTTGCGTCCCCTCAGAGGCATGCCGTTAACTAGCCTGAGTGTTTGTGGCTCGTCCGTGAGCGACTTGTCTCCACTCCAAGGCATGAGGCTGACAAGTCTTTGGATTGGAAATACGCGAGTCAAGGAACTCGCGCTGCTTAAGGGTATGCCGTTAACTCAGCTTGGCTGTTGGGGAACAGGAGTCAGAGATCTCGCGCCGTTAAGAACGATGCCGTTAACTTATGTCGACCTGAATGGCAGTTCTAATATCGTGGATATCACTCCCTTGAAGGACATCCCGTTGGCGGGGCTCAGGATTGGTGGAACTCAAGTTAAAGACCTGTCGCCGTTGAAAGGGATGCCGCTGACACTGTTGCACTGCTGGGACACAGCCATCCGTGATCTCGCGCCATTAAAGGGTATGCCGTTAAATGATCTGAATATAGCCCGTACTCAGGTTGAGGATTTTACGCCCCTGAAGGACCTGCCTCTGGTAATTCTCGATATGGGTGTCACGCGAGTTAAGGACCTGTCGCCGCTGAGGGGGCTGCTGCTAAGGCGGTTCTACTGCGGGGGGACCGCCGTCCGCGATCTCGCGCCCTTGGCAGGGATGCCGCTAACTGAATTGAACATCAATGGCACTCAAGTCGTGGATCTTACGCCTTTGAAGGGCATGCCGTTGGTGAACTTGCAGTGCTGGGACGCAAAAGGCGTGAGCGATTTGTCGCCTCTGTGCGGGATGCCGCTGAAGATACTGGCCTGTGCCCATTCATCTTTGAGGGATTTGTCTCCTTTGCGAGGAATGCGGTTAGAGGAACTGTATATCCCTGCCACCAAGGTCGAGGACCTCTCGCCGCTGAAGGGCATGCCGTTAACTACGTTGCACTGCTGGGAGACGCCCGTCCGCGATCTCGCGCCCTTGGCAGGGATGCCGCTAACTGAATTGAACATCAATGGCACTCAAGTCGTGGATCTCACGCCTTTGGAGGGCATGCCGTTGGTAGCGTTGGACTGCTGGTGTCCAATACGCGATCTATCTCCCCTGCGTGGAATGCCGCTGACCAAACTGGAATGTGGCCATTCGGCTGTCAGCGATATATCTCCTTTGCGATCCATGCGGCTAGTGTCGCTCTATATCCCGGACACACAGGTCAAGGACCTCTCGCCGCTGGAGGGCATGCCATTGACTGAGTTGTCTATCAGCGGGACGCGCGTGAACAATCTATCAGTCCTCAAAGGAATGCCGCTCAAGAAACTCTGGTGCAGTATGAAACCGAAGCGTTACGCCAAGATCCTCAGCTCGATCAACACGCTGGAGAGGATCAACGACAAGCCGGCGGCGGAAGTCTTGGAAAAAATGAATGGGAGCAAGTGATCCCGTAGTCATTGGGGTCCGTAATCGCCTGCCCGTTGGTCTTGCGCCCGTGGTTCACCCCAGCACGTGCACGAACAGGCCGTCGCGCAGCTTGGGCTCAAACCAGGTGCTTTTCGGGGGCATGATGCCGCCGGCGTCGGCGATGGCCATCATCTGGTCTACCGTCGTGGGATGCATCGAGAAGGCAACGGCCGACTTGCCATCGCGCACGCGGCGCTCCAGTTCCTCCACGCCCCGGATGCCGCCGACAAACTCGATGCGCTTGCTGGTACGCGGATCGTCGATGCCCAGTACCGGGGCGAGCAGGCGGTTCTGCAGCACACTGACGTCCAGCCGTTCCTCGGGCGTGGCCGTCGCGGGCAGGCTCCAACTCAACTCGTGCCACGCGCCCGCGAGGTACATGCTGATGCGGCCCGGTGCAGCCGGGCGCGGCGACGCGGCCGGCTTGACCACGAAGGCCCGGGCGGCGGCCGCGAGCAGGGCGGCGGGCGTCAGGCCATTCAGGTCCTTTACGCACCGATTGTACGGCAGAATCTGGACCTCGCTGGCCGGGAACAGGACGCCCAGGAACCAGTCGTAGGGCTCGGAGCCCGTGTGCCGGGGATTCGCCGCCCGCCGTTCGCGGGCCACGCGGACGGCGGAGGCGGCGCGGTGATGACCGTCGGCGATATAGGCGGCCGGCACGCGCCCGAAGGCGGCGACCACGGCCGCCGGGTCCGCCAGCCGCCAGCCGGTGTGCCGGATACCGTCCGCGGCCGTGAAGTCAAAGGCCGGCGGTGTCGCCTCGGTGCGGGCGATGACGGACGCCAGTTCAGGCGTGTCGCGGTAGACGAGGAATACGGGACCGGTCTGGGCATTGAGCCGGTTGACGTGCCGGGTCCGGTCGTCCTCCTTATCCTGCCGCGTCTTCTCGTGGGTCTTGATGATTTTCTCTTCGTAGTCGAGCGTCGAGACGGTGGCAACAAAGCCCCGCTGGGTGTGCTTGCCCATGACCTGACGATAGAGGAAGAGTGCCGGGGCGGTCTCGTGGACCAGAGTTCCGTCGCGCATGAAGCCCTCCAGGGCGGCGCGGCCCCGGGCATAGACGGCGTCCGAATACGGATCGGCATCACGCGGCATGTCGATCTCGGCGCGCGTGACATGCAGGAAACTGCGGTCATTGCCTGCGGCGAGGGCGGCGGCCTCTTCGGTATCCACAACATCGTATGGCACGGATGCCACGGCCGCGGCGATTTCCGGGCGGGCGCCCCAGGATTGGAACGGTTGGATTCTCATGATGAGGTGCCAGTGTTCAGGTTTCAGGAATACCGGGACATTCAGACCTGGAGCCTTTCGATCTCTTTCAGCATGACGGGCCAGGCGAGATCGGCGTAGAAACGGTGGCCCTCGGGACCGACCACCAGGTGACAGCGGTCGGCGACGCCGGCGGCCTTGTAGATGGCTTTTGTTTCGCGGAAGGCCTTCTTCACGCCGCCGATCGGGAAGATCGTGTCGGTCTGACCAGCCACGACCACCATCGGCTTGGGCGCAGCGAGCGCGAGCACGGCGCCGGCCTCGGCAACCTGCATGAGGCCGGGCACGTAGTTGTCGGCGCAATGGTAGATCGCCATGAGCGAGTCCCGGAACGTGCAGACGGCACAGGACGGCATGGCGAATGCCAGGCGCGGCAGGAGGGCGGCCGCGTAGATGGTCGTCGTGCCGCCGCCGGAGTTGCCCATGACCCCGATCCGTTTGCTGTCGATCTCGGGCCGCGTTTCGAGAAAGTCGATCCCGCGGTCGACATCGTAGACGCGCTCGCCCACAAGGGTACGGCCGAGCAGCAGCGCGTGGACGACGGCATCATGGCAGCCTTGCGGCGAAACCTGGTCCTGGCGTTGCTCGCGGCGTTCGCCGAACGAACGCTGTTCGATACAGAGGGCCGCCACGCCCCGGGCCATGCAGCCCAATGCGAAGTCACGGTCGCCTTCGACGGACATGGGTTGCAGTTCGTCGGCGCGCTGTGCCGCGATGGAGACGTGCATGCCGGTGCTGTGGCCTTGCAGGCAGATCATGGCGGGATAGGGCGGTTGCGCGTTCTTGGGCAGGCACAGGTAGACCGGCACATCGGCGTGCGCCTCGCTGCGGAAGACGAGTTTCTCAATGGTACCGAACTCGTGCGGGCGGGTCCACAGGTGGCGCGGCTTGAGCGGCACGCGTTCCGCGGGCCAGGCGCCGACGAGACGTTTGAGTTCGCGGCGCAGGCGCGCTTGCCACGGTTTCACCGGGCCACCGTGATAGCTGAGGCGCGGCGGCGCGACGGCCAGTCGACCGTGGACCTCAGTGGGCGACAGTGACAGGCCGTCGGCATCGCCTGCGTAGACGGCGAGTTCGGTGATGGCGGGACAGACGGGCGCCTGCGTAATGCGCAGCCGCAATCGCGACGCCAGGGTCGGCCCGAGTCGCACCAGGCGTCGCGCGCCGATGGCCGTGCCGCGTCCGACTTCACACCAGTCGCCGTGTTGCCAGGCATCGAGGGCGAAGCTTTCCACACGTTGGCCGAGGGGCAGGAATTCGCGCAGGCTCACGAGGCTGAACGTCACGGGGCTGCCGAAATCGAGAATCAGCGATGGGGTTGTCGCGCCCTCGGCCGGGGCCCAGTACGACGTGGGTTGGCCATCCCGGATATTGGCGGGCGCGAAGGCGGGATCTTCACCACGAGGGCTGTCGGACGTGACGGTGGCCCGGGCGGCGAAGTTCGTGGCGAAGAGGCGGTCGAGCCGACGCCGGAATTCCCGCAGTGACGCCACGTCGCGCTCGTGGATCAGGCCGCGGCGATCGGGCGGCAGGTTCAGGTGCAGGGCGGCGCCGCGGCCGACGGACTGCATGTAGAGATCGATGAGATTGTCCGGGGACCGGACGCCGTCGTCCTCAGCGGCGTGATAGAACCAGCCCGGCCGGATGGAAACGTCGCATTCGGCGGGCAGCCAGTGGGTGCCCGGCCGGTCGCCGCGATTGAGGCGGTCGGTGTCGGCCTCGCCCGGCACGAAGTCCGCGCGGTTAAGCGTTGCCCAGCACGGGTCGCCGGCAATGCCGCGCTCATTGCCGACCCAGCGGATGTCGGGGCCGCCGTCGCTGAACATGACGGCGCCGGGCTGGAGTTCGCGGACCAGGGCCCAGGTCTGGTCCCACTCGTAGTACGTGCGTTTGTCGATGAAGCGTTTATCGTTGGCGCCGCCGTACCAGCCGTCGCCTCCGTTGGCGCCGTCGAACCAGACGGCGAAGAGCGGCCCATAGCCGGTGAGGAGCTCGCGGAGTTGGTTGCGGTAATACGTTACATACTCGGGCTGGCCGTAGGCCGCGTGATTCCGGTCCCAGGGCGACAGATACACGCCGAACTTCAGACCTGCCCGACGGCATGCGTCGGAAAGCTCGCGCACGACGTCGCCGCGGCCATTCCTCCAGGGCGAGTTCTTCACGGAATGCTCCGTGAGCGGGGAGGGCCAGAGGCAGAACCCGTCGTGGTGTTTGCACGTGAGGACCAGGCCGCGGAGGCCGCCATCACGGGCTGCTTCGGCGATCTGGTCGGCGTCGAAGGCGGTCGGGTTGAAGATTGACGGCGATTCGTCACCGAAGCCCCATTCCTTGTCGGTAAACGTGTTGACGGTAAAGTGGACGAAGCCGTACTGCTCCATCGCATGCCAGGCAAGCTGGCGGGCACTGGGCACGGGACCATAGCTACTGGGAGCGGGCATACGCGGTTTCCTTTCGAACGAACAGTCGTGGCAGATCAACGGCACGACGGCGAATGCGTTCTACGAAACCCCAATTGCGGCCGCATGTCGAGGATGGAATGAGGGGCGGTCAGCCCGAGCGGCGCACGATCAGGAGGGTAATGTCGTCGGATTGAACGGCCCCGGCCGTATGGGCTTGCACGCCGTCGATGACCCGCTTAAGCAGGACCGGAGCCGACTCGCAGGCGGGTGTCACCAGGGTCAGGAGGCGGTCACGGCTGAAGAGTTTGCTCTGGCGATCGAGCGCTTCCGTGACGCCATCGGTGAACATGACGAGCACATCGCCGGGCGCCAGGCGGTTTTCGTGGGCCTCGAAACGCATGTCGGGCATCATGCCTACGGCAGGGCCTGTGGGTCCGAGTTGATCCACGGCCCCGCCGGCGCGCACGATGATCGGCGGTTCGTGCCCGCCATTGACATAGACCAGCCGCCCGGTGGCCGGTTCGAGAACTCCGCAAAAGAGCGTGGCGAACATGTTCGTCTTGCCGTGGATGGTCGCGATGTAGTCGTTTGTCTGGCGGACGATGCTGGTGAGGGCCTGGGCATGCAGGTCCGTTGCGCCCTCCGGGCCCCGGCCCCCACGAACCGAAGGCACCGGCAGGTGGCCTGAATAATACGTGTTGGCGAACGCGCGGATAAGGCTGCGGAAGAGCGCCATGAACATTGCGGCACCCACGCCCTTGTCGCACACGTCGGCGATCGTCAGGCCCAGGCCTTTGTCGCCCGGCAAGGCAAAGACGTCGTAGAAATCGCCACCTACCTCGCGCGCCGCCTTGAAGTGGGCGACGATCTCCCAGTGGAGGGGCTGGGGCAGGACCTCGGGCAGGAAGTCCTTCTGGATCTTCCGGCCGATTTCCATTTCCTGCTCCATGCGCCGGACTTTCTGGATCTCCACCTCCGCCCGCTTGCGTTGGACGACGAGGACGGTGGCGTAGGTGAGGAAGCTGGCCAGCGTGGGTGCGATGACGTCGATGATGACCGACCTGGCCAGGAATAGTTCGACAGCGACGCCGAGATAGACCGCGAGCAGAGCCACCGTGAACAGGGCGGCGCGGGTGGCGGTCAGCCGGAACGCTATATAGGCGGTCAGGGCGGCCATGATCAGGATCGCCAGCAGATCGGCCCATTCCGGAGCTTCGACCATGAGGTCGTTCGCCAGGATATTGTCGATCAGAGTTGCGACCGTTTCTACTCCCGAGCGAACCGGCTCAAACGGCGTGGCGAAGACCTCGCCCAGGCCGGGGGCCGTGGCGCCGACGAGCACGACGCGATCCTTGATCAGAGACCGCAGCCGCGCCGAGGGAGCCTTGGCGTCCGCCATAACATCGCAGTAGGAGACGGCCGGGATGCACTGACCCGGCCCGTAGAAGCAGAGGGTTGCTTGTTTCTGGCGCATCACGGGCAGGCGGAGTTTCGTCCCGAGTTGCACGTCGCCGGCCGCGTCGACCGTGACGTCCTGCCGATTGACATTGAGGACGAAGCGCGCGGCGTCCAGGGCGACGTGCGGGTAGGCGAGGCGTTCGCGCTTACCCTTGGGGCCGACCCAGAGCCCCTGACCCAGGAGCATGGGCACATGGCGATACTTGCCGTCAACGTCTGGCGGGGCACTGACCGTTCCGAGGCCCTGCGCGTTGGCAAGGAATTCCGGCAGGGGCAGAACGGCCCCCTGGCCGACCGGGTACACAACGGCATGGAGCGGCAGGCGGTAGAGAAAGCGATCCTCGATGGCCGCCGGGGCGATTTCGCGATCGGCGGAGCGCGGTTCCCAAGCATTGTGCAGGGGGAGAAACACGTTCCCGACATCGAGGAGGGCGTCGGCGAGCGCCCGATCGTCTTCGGGGCCGAACCGGCTGGGTTCGGCGAAGAGCACGTCGAGCACGATCGCTTTGGCGCCAAGGGCCTTGAGATGCCGGACCAACTGGGCATGGGCCGCCCTGGGCCAGGGCCACTGCCCGAGCGTGGACAGGCTGTTCTCGTCGATTTCGACAACGACGACGTGCGCGGGCGGCGTACGTTCGCCGCGCAGTTCGAAGCGGACATCGACCGTGCGCAATTCGAAACTGCGGCTCAGGTCGCGAAGGGGCGGAATCCACCGCAAGGCAACGACGGCCAGGGTGACCACGATAGCGATGAGCCAGACGCCGCCCCGGCGAACGCGCCGGCCCCCGGTCAGGGGTGCCGGTTCCGGGCCGTCGCTGTTTGCCGCCGTCAGCACCATTCGCTCCTTCATTCGGGTCCGGCCGCCCAAGGCGATAATCCCGGCCGCGACCCCGGTACAATTCCCTAATCCGGCGTATTCGTCAACGACGGAAAGGCCGATGCGCGTGTCGAAAAAAGTGCTGGAAGTCGTGCTGTTATCGCGTCAGAATCCCGCCAGCTTCTGCACCGTACCCAACCATGAATAAGGCTTGCCCAAAACAGGTTAACGGGCATCGGGATTACGGCCGTTTGGCGCACAGTCGCCGGGCGCTCTCCGGTCTTGCCCTGGTGGTCACCTTTCTGGGGCACACGAGCGCGGCAACGACGCGTTATGTGGCGACGAACAGCCCCAGTCCCGCCGCTCCCTATGCCGCATGGGGTAACGCCGCGCATACGCTGCAGGAAGCTGTCGACGTCTCGGTCGCTGGCGATCAAATCCTGGCCACCAACGGCGTGTATGGCTCCGGAGGGCGTGCGGTAATCGGGGCCATGACGAACCGGCTCGTGATCGACAAGGCAATCACGGTAAGCAGCGTCAACGGGCCTGACGTGACGATCATCACCGGGGCTGGCGTGGGTGTCGGGAGCACCAACAACGGCGACGGCGCCATCCGTTGCGCCTATGTATCGAGCGGGGCGACGTTGGCGGGATTTACGCTGACAAACGGCCATACGCGCCTTCTCGGTTACCAGATCGATGAGCAGAGCGGAGGCGGGGCCTGTTGTGAGGTTGGCGCCACGATCAGCAACTGCACGATTGCGGGCAATGCCGCCTATTTTTCGGGTGGCGGGGTGTCTGGAGGAAGCGTGGCGAGCTGCCGGGTGGTTGGGAATCGTTGCGACCAGTTCGGCGGGGGCTTTCTTTGTCTGGGAGGAGCCGAGGCTATAAACTCCTTATTCGTCGGCAACGTGGCTACCCAGGGCGCGGGTGTGTATTGCCTCGGCGGCGGTCAGGTTGTGAACTGTACGGTGAGCGGTAACAGGGTGCCCACGTACGGGGGTGCGGGCGTGAGGTGCGAAACCGGCGGCTGCGTGGTCAGTACGATTCTCTACAATAATACCGGGGTACTCGGCCTTAGCGACAACTACTATGGCGGAAGTTACAGCAATTGCTGTCTGTGGCCTTTGCCGATTGTAGAGTCTCACACCGACTGCGTTACGTCTCAGCCGTTGTTCGTGGACGCGGCGGGCGGTAATTTCCGGCTGACTGCAAATTCGCCTTGTCGGGATGCAGGCCTCTACCAAGAGTGGATGGCCGGCGCGACCGACCTCGATGGCAGAAACCGGGTCGTCGGGGGGGGCGTTGACATCGGGGCCTACGAGCTGGTCTGGGGCATCACGGCTTCGGCCGGGCCGAACGCTGTGATGTCTCCCGGGGGCACGGTCTGGGTGGCCACGGGCAGCAATAGCACATTCTTCCTTGGTGCCTATCTGGGGTACAAGGTCACGAACGTGGTGGTCGATGGGGTCTCCATTGGCGCGACCGGTCAGTGGACGTTCGTCGATGTCGTTACGAACCATACGATCAGCGTCTCGGCGGGGCCCGAGATGGCCGATGTGGGGCTGACTGTACGGGTCGATGATACCAACCCGGCGCCGGAAACTCTCGTGACCTATACGCTTACGCTGACCAACAGCGGTCCCGACCGGGCGACGGATATTCGGGTCGGCGAAGTCCTGCCCGACGGCGTGAATTACGTGTGGGTGTCTTTCGGGGATGGCTATCAGCCGTTGATCGGTTTGTGGAACATTGACTATTTGGACGTTGGAGAAGTGGCTCAGCTCGGCGTCCTCTGCCTCGTTGACCCGGGTACGTCGCGCCTTAGCTTTACGAATTACGCGGACATCCTGTTCGCGACACAGGCCGATTCGAACCCAACGAACAACTCGGCGACCGCTGTCCTCGTTGTGGCCGATGCCTTTGTCGACGAACGCACAAATCGGTGGACGTGGATTGGCGGGAGCAGCGCTGTGGATCAGGCAGGCCTATACGGGACACTGGGGGTTCCAGCCGCCACTAATGGTCCCGGCGCACGCTGCAGCAGTGTCACGTGGTTAGACGAGGGTGGTCAGTTCCTGCTCTTTGGCGGTTTTGGAACGCCTGCTACGGGTGTTGCCGGCTACCTGAACGACCTGTGGCGATTTGACGGCAGCAACTGGACGTGGTTGGCGGGCAGCGATGGCCCCAATCGGCCCGGGGTGTACGGGACGATGTGGCAGGGCGATTCGTCGACTGTGCCGGGGGCGCGAAACGAGAGCGTTTCATGGGCGGACAATTACGGAGGACTCTGGCTCTTTGGAGGTCGTGGCTGTGACGCGTCGGGGACCAACGGCTATCTGAATGACCTCTGGTGTTTCACGGGAAACCACTGGACCTGGATGAGCGGCAGTAACCGGGTCGACCAGGCGGGCGTGTATGGGACGTACGGCGCGTCAGATGGGTCCAACGTTCCCGGCGGCCGGGCGGGCGGTGTTTCCTGGTTCGATGGCTTCGGCCGCATGTGGCTCTTTGGAGGGCAGGGGTGCGATGGGGAGGGCCACACGGGTTACCTCAACGATCTGTGGCGTTTCGACGGGTACCAATGGACGTGGATGAGCGGCAGCACCCAAGTCGCGCAGTCGGGTGCCTATGGGGAACTCTACGTGCCGTCGCACTCGAATGCCCCAGGCGCCCGGGCGGGCGGTGTCAGTTGGGTCGGTGCCGACGGTCAGTTCTGGCTTTTTGGCGGTTACGGTCGCGATGAAGCCGGGGCTTACGGGTATCTGAACGACTTGTGGTGTTTTGACGGAACCGACTGGGCATGGATGGGTGGCAGTAATCTGGCCGATGCCGGCGGAGTTTACGGGGTCAGGGGCTTGCCCGGTTGGGATAATACGCCCGGCGCGCGGGCCGGCAGTGTCACATGGACGGATAGCCATGGTCGGCTATGGCTTTTCGGGGGCGAGGGTTACGATGCCAACGGCGTAGAGGGCTATCTGGCCGATCTATGGTGTTTCGACGGTGACGATTGGGTTTGGGTCAGTGGGGGCACCGTGGCCGATCAAGCTGGGGTCTACGGGACCCCGGGAATCCCGGGCGTCGCCAACCAGCCTCCGCCCCGCCAGGAAGGCGCCGCGTGGGTGGATGCAAACGATACGCTCTGGATGCTCGGTGGAACCGTTTCGAACGGGTTGCGGAACGATCTGTGGCAGTTCTCGTCGGCCTGGGTGACCTCCATCACGTTGGTCGTCACGTCGACTTATGGCGGCGCGGAACCCGCGGGGACATCGGTTCTTGACGCGGGAAGTCTGGTGCACGCCGCGGTGACGAACTCGCCGGTGGCGTCGGGGAGCGCCACGCAGTTTCTTTGCCTGGGATGGACCGGGACCGGCAGCGCGACGAGTGGGACCGGCACGTACACGACTTTCGTAATCACGAACGACACGACGCTCGTGTGGAACTGGAAGACGCAGGTGGTGCTGACGGTGACGGCCGGTGCGCACGGCACTGTGGGGGCAACGAACGGTTGGTACGACTGGGGCAGCACCGGCGTGGTTGTGACGGCCGTTGCGGATGGCGGTTGGTGGTTCGGGGGCTGGACGGGGACGGTGACGAGCAGCGCGAATCCCTTGGTCCTCACGATGGACCGGGCGCAAACGGTGGTGGCGAGATTTGAGTCTGCCGACAGCCCGAGTAATACGCACTATGTCGTCGCCTCGAACATCACGCCTGCCTTTCCCTATACGAAGTGGGAAACGGCTGCCACGCGCATCCAGGATGCCGTGGATGCCGCGACGGACGGCGACACGGTGCTCGTCAGCAACGGCGTCTACGCCGCGGGCGGTCGAGCCGTGTACGGCAGCATGACGAACCGGGTTGCGATCGACCGGACCATCAGGGTGCGGAGCGTCAACGGGCCAGGCGTCACGGTAATCCAGGGGCAAGGCCCGGTGGGAGACGGCGCCATTCGGTGCGCGTACGTGGGCAGCAACGCCGTGCTGAGCGGGTTCACATTGACAAACGGGGCCACCCTGTTGTCGGGGGACGCGGCCAATGAGTTAAGCGGGGGCGGAGCGTGGTGCGAAACGAATGCGGTCGTCACGAACTGCTTCCTGGTCGGCAACGAGGCCACTTCATACGGCGGCGGGGCGTACAATGGCAGGCTCGACAACTGCACCTTGTCGGGCAACTCGGCTTACTCCGGCGGTGGGGCGTCCTACGGTACGTTGTGTGACTGTACGCTATCGGGCAACTCGGCCTCTTCCGACGGCGGCGGGGCGACTGACGGCACGCTCGACAACTGCACGCTGTCGGACAACTCGGCCACCTCCGGCGGCGGAGCGGTTGATGGCACGCTGTGTAACTGCACGCTGTCGGGCAACTCGGCCTCGTTCTTCGGCGGCGGGACGGCAAACGGCACGCTCAGCAACTGCACCTTGTCGGGCAACTCGGCCTTTTTCGGGGGCGGGGCGGCCTACGGTACGACGTACAATTGCACGCTGTCAGGCAACTCGGCTCACTCCGGCGGCGGGTCGTACTACGGTACGTTGAATAGCTGTGCGCTGTCAGGCAACTCGGCCGCCTCTTCCGAGGGCGGCGGGGCGGCCTACGGTACGTTGTATAACTGTACGCTGTCGGGCAACTCGGCGCGCTACGGCGGCGGCGCGGCCGACGGTACGGTGTATAACTGCATGCTGTCGAGCAACTCGGCCTCTTTCTATGGCGGCGGGGCATACGGTGGTACGCTTGACAACTGCAAACTGTCGGGCAACTCGGCCTCTCTCTACGGCGGCGGGGCGGGGTACGGTACGCTGTATAACTGCACGCTGTCGGGCAACTCGGCCGGCGGCGGCGGCGGGGCAGCCTACGGCACGTTGTATAACTGCACGCTATCGGGCAACTCGGCATCGTCCGACGGCGGCGGGGCGGCTTACAGCGCATTGACCAACTGCATCGTGTACGGCAACGCCGCGAGCACGTCAGGGAGCAACGTGTTTGGCGGCTCCACCGCCTTCACCTGTACCACACCCGATCCTGGCGGCGTCGGGAATATCACGAACGATCCTCAATTCGTGGACGCGGTCAGCAGCAATTTCCATTTGAAGGTCACCTCGCCGTGTATCAATGCCGGCGCGTATGAAGGATGGATGGTTGGGGCCATGGATGGCGATGGCAATCCGCGCATCGCGCACGGTGTGGTGGATATGGGCGCCTACGAATACGCGCTCGCGCTGCTGCCGGTTGTGGATAACGGCAACGGGGCCTCCGCGGTGGGTGTCACGAGCGCCAGGCTGAACGGGAATCTGATCTCGGACGGTGGGACGAATACGACCGTGCGTTTTTACTGGGGCCTGGTGAATGGCGGCGCGGTGGCAACGAACTGGGGGACAAATGTTGCGTTGGCAGCGGCGAGTGTCGGGCCCGTGGTTGCCGACGCGACCGGACTGACGCCCGGCGCCATCTACTGGTATCGGTGTTCAGCAAGCAACGCCGCGGGCGCCGTATGGGCGCCGGCCAGTTCGAACTTGCGGACGCTGGCCCTGTTCAGACTGGTCGTGGCTGGGGCGCCGGCCCCGCATGGGAGTCCGTCTCCGTACGGCTACGGCACGAACTCGGCAATTGTCGAAGGCTCGACGATGACGAATGTTGTGAACTCGCCGGTGGCGGCGGGCACGACGCAGTACGTGTGCTCGGGCGGGGCGGTGGCGGGCAACGCATTCACGCCGGTGAACGCGACCAAGGTGACGTTGACGCTGACAAACGACGCGACTTTGACGTGGACCTGGCGGACGCAGTACGCATTGAACGCTGCGGCGGGGCCGTGCGGGTCGGTAGTGGCGAGCAACGGGTGGTATGATGCGGGGACCACCGGCGTAGTCGTGACGGCCGGCGCGGCTGGCGGCTGCCATTTCATCGGCTGGACGGGGACAGTGACGAGCAGTGCAAATCCGTTGATTCTCACCATGGACCGGGCGCAGTCGTTGATGGCGGTGTTCGTGACGTCGTGCGTGTGGAGCGTAACGTCGGCGCACGGTACGCCCGTGCCTGCGGCGGGAACCTACACGAACGATGCTAGCGACACGGTTACGTGCCGGGTGTCGCGGGTTGAAGCGGCCGGCAGTTCCACGCAGTATGTATGCACGGGGTGGACCGGAACGGGGAGCGCGACCAACGGGACCGGCACAAACACCAATTTCACGATCACGAATGGCACGACCATCGTCTGGAATTGGGAGACGCAGGTGTTGTTGACAGTCACCGCAGGCGTGTACGGCACGGTGACGCCGTCCACCGGCTGGTACGATCTGGGCACCACCGGCGTCGTCGTGACGGCGGTACCGTCGCCGGGTTGCAGTTTTGCCGGGTGGTCGGGCGACATCGCCACCAACGTCAATCCGTTAGTCTTGACCTTGAACAGGGCGTGGACGCTGGGGGCGTCCTTTGTGGGCGGGATCGTGCGGGTGGCGCCGTCCCGCGGGCCAAGCGCGGGCGGCAACCGGGTGGTCGTTGATGGGTATTCGCTTGGCAGCGGTGTCGATATCGTTTCCGTGCGGCTATGCGGGGTTCCGGCGCAGATTCTCAGCCAATCCTCTACGCAGGTCCTGGTCCGTGCGGGCGCCGCCGTGACGTGCGGCCCGGGCGATGTCGTGCTGCAGTCGATCAGCCAGGGCACGAAGACCCTGGCAGTGGGCTACACCTATATGCCCATGGCATTGGTCCCGGGCGGTACCTTCTCCATGGGGATCTACCAGGGGAACGGCGGGCATTCGGTGACTGTGAGCAATTTCTACATTGATGTCGGGCCGGTGACTGTGGGCGAGTATCTGGATTTCTGCGCGGCGACCGCTCGACCCGGGCCGCCCGCTCCGGCTTGGGGGTGGTCGGGCACGAATCTGCCGATCGTGAACGTCACGTGGAATCAGGCGGCGGCTTATGCGGCCTGGGCGGGGAAACGGTTGCCCACGGAAGCCGAATACGAGTATGCCATGCGCGGCGGGGTTGCGGATTGCGTCTATCCTTGGGGCGATACGATCGCGACCAACAACGCCAACTACTTCAACAGCGTGGGGCACCCGACAGTGGCAGGGAGTTACGCGACGAACGCCTACGGGCTGTTCGACGTGGCCGGCAACGTGTGGGAATGGTGCGGGGATTGGTACCAGACCGTATTGAGCGGGCCGGCAACCAATCCGGCGGGGCCCGTCGTGGGAACCAACAAGGTCGCCCGGGGCGGGTCGTGGGGCACGGCGGCCAAATGGCTGCGGTGTTCGTCGCGTTACTCGCAGATGCCGTCGTCACGCTACGTCGATATGGGCTTCCGGTGTGCGCTGACCGCAGCCGACGGCCCGATCCCGGCCTCCGAGGCGGATGCGAACAACAACGGTATCCCGGACTGGTGGGAGATGTGGTATTTCGGGACCGTGATCGGGCAGGGGGGCGTTCTTGACGGAACCCTCGACCCGGATGGTGACGGGCAGAACAACCGGCAGGAAGCCGAGGCGAATACCGATCCGCTCGACCCTCTATCCGTGTTCAGGATCACGGACGTTGTATCCCCCTCGGGCGGGGTTGGTTTTGCCGTGGGGTGGCTGAGCCAGACGGGCCGGACATACACGGTCGAGCGGGCCGATAACCTGATGTCGGCGTTTACGCCGGTCACGGGGAATCTGCCGGCCACGCCGCCGCGCAACGCCTATACGAACCAGAGCCTCGGGTCAGGCCCCTGGCTATACCGCGTTCGAGTCAACCGGTAACGAATACACGAACCCCGTGTGCCGGGTCTCTCGCCCTGGATCAGGTGGCACGTCGTGGAGGTGAGCGTCTTCGCGGGCCGGTCAGTGCAGGTCGGCGCCGAACCCGCCGTTGACCGTGGCCTGCCCGCCGTGGGAGAACGAGTAGTTGCCGACCGTGCCCGTGATGGGCGTTGCCCCTGAACCCGATCCCACCAAACGGCCGCCAATCTGCTCCACGGAAATCGTATTTTCGCCGAACGACACGCCGTGGACTTTCATGGAATACGAGCCGGCTGAATGGTTTCCGGTCAGGCGACCGTCGGATTCGATCGTTCCCTCCGCATCGAATTTCAAGCTGTCGCCATTGCCATTGGCTTCAACGAAACTGCCGTCCCAAGTCGGGGCGAGGCCGCCCCCCACGACCACTGACAGCGTGCATGGGCCTTCCACGGCGGCCGTGGACCCGTTGTGCAGGATGCTCGCCGCGGCGACGCCGACGCCTGAGAGGGCATAGACCTTCGCGCCCGCGACAATCGACGCGTAATCCGCCACAGCCAGCACGGAGGCGCTGGCAAACTCATACGAATCGATTACGCCCCCGGTCTCCCAGTCGCCCCATGACCAATCGCTGCCTCCGTCACGCGGCACGAAGATGCGGGTAGGGGCAACTGTATTGTCGAGCAACGCGTTGGCCCCCGACGGCGGAGAGGGGGGGGGTGCCGATGACGTGGAGGCCAGATGTGTCACTGGGGGGGTGACTTGCGGGGGCGGCTTCGGGGGCGGGCCTTGACTGGGATCCTGACTCGTGCCGCTCGTATTCTGACCACCGGATCCCCCGGTGTTTTGGGACGTAAGGCCGCCGAGGAAACTCGCCAGGCCGGCGTCCGAGATATGCCCCTCTTCCATGTCCATCCCGGCGCGTACGATGGCGACGGTACCCGCGTCGTGGATACTGAGCGTGTTACCCCCTGCCTGACCGGAACTCCCGTCGCCCGTGCGCTGGATGACCACTTCATGGGCGCCTTCCAAGGCCAGGACCAGGACCTCCACATCGCCGGAGGCGACCCAGAAGACCACGTCGCACCCGCGGACGGCCATGGTTGCCATTCGCGTTTTCACCCGGACTCCGTCCGCGTTTTCCCGCGCAATCTTGTCCGTCACGACGCGGAAGAGGCCGTCGCCCAGATTGGCCGAAAACATGTTGTTGGTTTTGCGTCCCGGGGCGTAGACGTATTCGTCGACCGCCATCCGGCTGTTTGCGCCCTGTGAGATCGTCGAATCATCCGTGAAGAGCAGTTGCAGCGAACTGGCCTCATGAGTCACCACCTGGTCGTTAACGAAGACGGGGGACTTGAGCGCGAGATCGCGCGGACCGCCCTCGCCGATGGCCACGGCCTGGCCCTTCACAGAGACGACCTGACCGACCTGAACCTCGGCGGCGTGCAGAGTGGCCGCCATGGCAACCGCAACCAGCAGGCTCCCGAAACGTGTTTTCATGGTCGGTTCCTCCCTTCGCCGTTGCACTCAAACTCCGCGTGCTCGTGTGCAGGTCTTCCTCATGGCACGAGCGCCCTGCCTGCGCCCCATCGTTGGGCGCGCGTCGCGGCCCTGCCTACAGTCTTACCGACGTACTGATTGTAACCACATTGCGGTCATATTGATAGAGGTCAAAAGTCGAGTTATTGCGAGTCCATTGCCACTGCACGTCATACCCCCACCGCGGGGTCACCAATCCGTCCAAGCCGGTGCTCACGGTCCATTCGCTGTCCCGGCGGACCTCGGGGGCCAGCGGTTCGCGTTCTTCATAGCCGGTGAAGGTATAGCGCAGTTGCAGCCATGGCTTGAGCCACCGGGCGAAACGGGTCTCGCCGCCCACGGCTGCGCTGATACCCGTATTCGCGAAGGCGTCATCCCTGGCAAAACCATGAAACGCGGTCAATCCCGCGTTAACGGCGTGCCGTCCGCCGGCGAGCGCGAGGCGCGCTGTTTCGCCGATCGAGGCATTGAGTCCGTCACGATCGTTGAGTTCGTTGTAATCCCGGTAATCAACGGTCACGGGCGTCATCCATATCAGGGAAGGATAACGGCTCGACCGGATCACGTCGATGGACCGGATTCCGTAGTCGTCGAGGAACGCCGACCCGCCGGAATCAATATGGGCCACCTCGGCGAGCTCCTGCAACTGGCCGGCGGACGTGGCACGCTGGAGTCCCACGCCGCCCTGGATCAACCCGCTTTCCTGCTCGGACGCGCCGTCCAGCCAGTTTCGGTAGAGCTTGGTGTCCGCGGTCAACATCCAGTCGCCGGGCGCACCAATATCCCGGGTGGCCGAGGCGTCCAGGGCCGCGAAAACTCCCCCCGCGTGGACAGGTCGCGATTCCTTGGCGACCGAGAGCGTGGTCAAGGGCGTCCCGCCCAGATAGATCGGGGCGATATCGATCGTATCCGAAGCCGGGCCCAGGTTGGCATTATCATCGTAGAGTCCGCCGACATCGAGGCGCGCCGTGACGTGCCACACTTTGACCCGGCTGTCGATGTCGTCGAGGTAGAGCTTGATGGTGTCTTCAACGGGGCGGGGTGGGTGGCGGGCGAGAACTTCCGCGAAGGCTGCCCGTGCCGGCAGAACCTGGCCGCCCGCCAGGAGGGCCCGGCCCCATTCCAGGCGAGCCCTGTCGTTGCCCGGATTGAGCAGGACCGTGCGCTCGAAGGCCAGTTGGGCCGGCCCGTAGTCCCGCAAGGCCATGCACAGCATCCCGAAGGCGAAGTTAACCCGCTCGTCGGCCGGCTTCTCGCGAACCAACCCGATGAGCAGGGCGCGGGCCTTTTCGCGTTCAGCGGATCCAAGGCTCGCGAGTGAGCCTGGCCCATTCTGGCCTTCGTAATCGTGAGGCGCCCGGTCGATCAGCAGCGCGACAACGGACGCTGCATTGGAGGCGATGGCTACGTCCAGGGGCGAGCGGCGGTCGGCTGTCAGGGCATCGGTCCTGGCGCCGGCGTCGAGCAGGACATCGGTAACCCGGGCGGCATCGCGGGCAGCAGCCAAGTGAAGCGGGGTGAAACTGTCGGCATCGCGAGCCTCCAGTGAGGGAGGATTGGCCTTGGCCTGGGCTGCGACGCTCGCGTCGTCGCCGGCGCGCACGGCGTCGTGAATCGGGTCGGCCCACATCGCCGGCCCGATGGCCATCGCTGCCAGCGAGACGAAAAGCCCGATCGCTCTGTTGCCGCGCTGTCGGCAGACGGGTGTACCCTGTGTCATCATAAATGGAAAATTGTCATGACACGGCCGGGGGGTCAAGGTCATTCTCCCGGGGCCCGACGGCCAGTATGGCTGATTCTTTTGGCAGGAATGAGAGAGGATGAGTGGGAAGGAAAGCGGGAGCGGCGGGTTGCGGGGAGTTTTGAGGCGGTGTTACGGAGTGCGGCGGGGTGGAGTTGGGGCTGGAATGGCAGCCGGAGACAGAGT
>CAITUY010000002.1 GCA_903895695.1 uncultured bacterium | reverse complement strand
GGGCGAGATACTCCCGCTTCGACTGGCTGACCATAGCTGAATGTTCCCTTTCCTTCGGTAACATCAATTATGGCGCAACCGTCTCTCTCCCTCCCGTCCACCTCCTTCCCTTCGGTAACATCTAATGTGGCGCAACTCGCCGTTCGCCGACCGTCTGGAAAACCCCTTTCGCGTATTTCATCCCGGTGGCATAATAGCGCCCACCCTGACGGAGGAGCCTAACCCATGGCAGTCAACTTTGTGGAACGAATCGATGACGGTGTCGCTGTGCGCCACGTGCTGGCTAGTGTGTCGGACAAGACCGGCCTGGATAAGCTCGTGCCGGCGCTGATTGCGATTAACCCGGGCGTGCGGATCTATTCGACCGGCGGCACCTATGCGGCGATTAAGGATATGCTGGGCGCGGCGGCCCGCAACCTGACGCAGGTGTCGGAGTATACCGGTCAGCCGGAAATGCAGGGCGGCCTGGTCAAGACCCTGGATTTCAAGATTTACCTCGGCCTCCTGAGCGAGACTTACAACACCGCGCACGTCGACGACCTCAAGCGGATGCAAGGCGTGGCCATCGACATGGTGATCGTGAACCTGTACCCGTTCGCCCAGACTGTTGCCAAGCCGGACGCGACCGCGGAAAAGGCCCGGGCCAACATCGATATCGGCGGCCCCTGCATGGTGCGGGCCGCGGCCAAGAACTACCTGCGCGTGGCGTCCGTGACCGACCCCGCCGACTACGCCCGGATCGCCGCCGAATTGCAGAAGACGGCCGGCACGATGTCGCTCAAACTGCGGTTCGAACTGGCGCAGAAGGCGTTCGCCCACACAGCCGCCTACGATACCGCCATCGCCGGCTACTTGAAGGCTCAAAGCCTGGAGACTGTGCGGCAGTGCTATCGTTTCGGGTGAGCGAGAGGGACCCACGGCATGTTCGAACTCAGCGTCAAGACCCACTTCTCGGCCGCGCATCGCCTCGTCGGTTACGAGGGTCAGTGCGCCAATCCGCACGGCCACAACTGGGAGGTGGAGATCTTCGTGCGGGGTTCGCGGCTCAACGACCTCGGCATGCTGGTCGACTACCGTGATATCAAGGGCGCTGTGCGCGAGGCGATGAAAGAGATCGACCATGTCGATCTCAACCTCGTGCCGGCCTTCGTCCGTTCCAACCCCACGTCCGAGAACCTGGCGCGCTACGTCCACGAGCGGCTGTCCGAGCGGATCAACTCGGAGCGGGCGCGGGTCTGCCGCGTAACGATCTGCGAGACGCCAGGCACTTCCGCCAGCTACTGGGATGAGGAAGATTGCCCCTAGAGGCGCATGTCCGTTGCCACCGTCAACGTTGTCGAAACGTTCACCTCCCTGCAGGGGGAATCGACCTTTGCGGGGCGTCCCTGCTTCTTTATCCGGCTGGCCGGCTGCAATCTGCGGTGCCGCTACTGCGATTCGACGTATGCCTACGAGGGCGGCCGCGACCGGGCGGTTGCGGACCTGGCAGCGGAGTTCACGGCGAGCGGCGTGTCGCTGGCCGAGATCACGGGCGGCGAACCCTTGTTGCAGGCCGCGTGTCCTGATCTTGCGCTGGCCCTGCGCGAGGCCGGCGCTGAAGTCCTGGTCGAGACGAACGGTAGCCTCGACATCGGCGCGATACCGGCCGGCGTCGTGGCGGTCATGGATATCAAGTGCCCCGGCAGCGGCGCCTCCGGATCCGTCGACTGGGCCAATATCGGGCGCCTGAGGCCGGACGATCAGGTCAAGTTCGTGATCGGCGATCGGGCGGACTTTGATTGGGCCTGCGGCTTGGTGCGCGCCCACGGCCTGGACAGCCGG
Source organism: uncultured bacterium (assembly GCA_903895695.1). GTDB lineage: Bacteria > Verrucomicrobiota > Kiritimatiellia > CAIKKV01 > CAITUY01 > CAITUY01. The sequence goes on along the minus strand of CAITUY010000002.1, from coordinate 40,943 downwards.
TGCCGGGCTGTCCTCTTCAGCCCGGTCGCGCCGCAACTTGCGCCGGCAACGCTCGGAGCGTGGCTGCTCGAGACGAAGTTGCCTGTGCAACTACAGGTTCAACTGCACAAACTCATCGGCATGAAGTGAGGCGCGCCATCGATCCTCTGCCCCAGATCCTGAAGTCGCCTCCGTCCGCCGTGGTGTTGTTGTCCGGCGGCATGGATTCGACCACCCTGTTGCACTATCTGGTCCGGCGGCTGCACGTGGAGAAGGTGCATGCGGTATCATTTCGCTACGGCCAGAAACACGAGCGCGAACTCGAGGCGGCGCGCTGGCAGGCCCGGGCCGCGGGTGTGACCGAGCACCGGTTCATCGATGTGTCGTTCTTCGGCGACCTGACGGCGGGGCGTTCCGCCTTGACCGATGCCACGCTGGGCATTCCGCGCCTTGAGGATCTCGACGAGGCGGCGCGCCGGCAGCCGCCCACCTATGTGCCCAATCGCAACATGATGCTGCTAAGCCTGGCTGTCGCCTATGCCGAAGCGCGGGGCGTGGCCGACGTGTACTACGGCGCCCAGGCGCAGGACCGCTACGGGTACTGGGACTGTACGCCTGAATTCCTGGAACGAGTCAATGCCCTGCTGGCCCTGAACCGTGGAACCCCGGTCACGGTCCGGGCGCCGTTCATGACCTTGCGGAAGGCGGACGAATTGCGGCTGGGTGTGGAACTGGGCGTCGATTACGCGCATACGTGGACGTGCTATGCGGGCGGCGCGCTGCCCTGCGGCGTTTGCCCCACGTGCGAGGAGCGGGCTGTAGCGTTCCGTGAAGTGGGGTTGGCCGATCCGTTGCTGGCGGCCGGAGCGGATAAAGGCGGGAGTCGCCAGGACGGTGTGCCATGACGCGGTCTGCCGCATGGCGGTCGGTGTTGCGGATTTTGCTGGTCGAGAACCGCGAGGCTGATGCCACCCTGATCCAGGGCATGCTGGCCAAGGCGCCTGACGTCGAGACGGAATGGATCCGGGCCCGCACACTCGAAGAAGCGCTGCGGCTGGTCGCCGAGTGCTTGCCGACGGTCATCATTCTCGACCTTTCGCTGCCCGACAGCGAGGGGATCGAGACCATCCGGAATCTGTACCCCGTGGCCGGCGATGCCCCGATCCTCGTGCTCACGGGCGTGGCGGACGACGAGACCGGCGCGGAGGCGGTCAAGCAGGGCGCCCAGGAATATCTCGTGAAGGGAGAGGTCGAGCCGCGCGGGCTGCTGCGGGCCATTCGCTACGCCATGGAGCGCAAGCGAACCGAGGCCCAGCTCCGGTCCGCCTTGCACGAGAAGGAAGTGCTCCTGCGCGAGATTCACCATCGCGTCAAAAACAATCTTCAAGTCATCGCCAGTCTGCTCCGGCTCGGTGAGCAGCGCCTCAAGGACCCGAAAGCACGCGAGATCTTCCGTGACAGCCACGGGCGAATCCGTTCCATGGCCCTGATCCACGAGCGTCTCTACCTGGCCGGCGACCTGGCGCGCGTGCCGTTTCGCGAATACCTGCGCAGCCTGACCCGCGAACTGGTCAGCGCCCATAATGCCCTGAGCCGGGGTATCCGGCTCGACTTGGAAGTCGACGACACCACGCTGACGCTCGACGTCGCCATTCCATGCGGGCTGATCATTAACGAACTCGTGAACAATGCCTTGGAGCACGCCTTTCCGGGTGATGAAAACGTCGCCGGGGAATCGCGCGGAAAGGCGATTGATCGTCACGTCGATGTCGTGTTCCGTCATCTGGAATCGGGCGGCTACGAGCTCAGGGTTGCAGACAACGGGATCGGGCTGCCGTCGCTGGCCGAGTTGGCCAAGCGCAAGTCGCTGGGCTTGGAACTGGTCGAAACGCTGGTCCGGCAGGTCGGCGGGACGCTGTCCCGCGATCGTGGGCCGGGCTGCAGTGTCACGATTGTATTTACCGAACGCAGTACGCGTTGAAGCCGTCCTGACCCGATGTCCGGCCAGCTCCGCGGGTCGGCTACCTCTGCGTTTCTTCTTCGGCCGTCAGCTCGCGAGCCAGCGCGGCGTCAGCCGGCTTGATGTCGCGCAGCGAACCGAGCGCCAGCACCTCGGGCCAGCGGCGGGCGGTGCCCGCCACCGCCAGCATCGCGCCAATGCCGCCGCACACGACCGAGCCGACGGCGCCGGCGACCCGCGCCGACAAACCGGGCGCGGCCCAGCCGAAGCCGGACGCCATCGTACCGAACAGCCGGGCGCTAACTCCTGACTCAACGCCTCCCAGGTCATTGGACGCGACGATGAAAACATTGTTGACCGCCGACACCCGGCCGCGCATGTGATCCGGGGTTAGCACCTGCACCAGGGTATGCCGGACCACGACGCTGATGTTGTCGCAGGCGCCAGCGAGAAACATGGCCGCCAAAGACAGCCCGAACCACGGTGACAGGCCGAACAGGACCATGGCCCCGCCGAAGCCGGCCACGGCCCAAAGCATGGCGCGTCCGGCCTTTTTGATGGGCGGCAGGTGCGCGATCGCCATCGCCATGGCGATGGCGCCAAGGGCTTCCGCCGAGCGCAGCAGGCCCAAACCCATGCCGCCGACATGCAGAATGTCCTTGGCGAACAGCGGCAGCAGGTACGTGACCCCGCCGACCAGCACGGCGAACATGTCGAGTGTGATGGTGGCGAGGATGATCTTGTTGCTCCGAACGAAGCGGATGCCTGCCAGGACGCTGCGCAGCGAGAGTTCGCCGGCCTTTTGCACGGGCTGGCGTACGCGCAACATGAGTATGGGGATGAGGCCGACGAAACGCAGGAGCAGCGCCAGGGCAAAGGCGGGCGGCGTATAGTCCTGACGGCCCAACAGGAATCCACCCAATGCCGGACCGATGATCGTGCTGACCTGGAAGATGCTGGAGTTCCAGACCATGGCGTTGCTGAAGATGGACACGGGCACCAGTTGCGGCAGGATCGCCGCTCGGGCCGGCGACCCCAGCGCCTGACCGACCGCGCCCAGCAGTAGAACGGCGTAGAACCAGCGAACCGGGGCATCAACGTAGGCCAGCCCGGCCAGTCCGGCGGTCGAGAAGGCGCCCAGCGTCAGCGTCAGCACCATGATGATGCGGCGGTCGAAACGGTCCGCCAGTTGTCCTCCGGCAATAGCCAGGAGCATCACGGGCAGGGCCCGCACCAACCCGATCCACCCCAAGGCCAGCGGATCAGCCGTGCGGGCGTAGATATGGATACCAACAGCCACAGACTCAATCTGGCCGGCCATGACGAGAGCCATCCAACTTATGGAATAGAGTCGGTAGTCCCGGTTGCGCCAGACCGCATAAGGGCTGTCCATTGGGGGTGTCGTTGCCATGCGCCGCGCATGGTGCTGAGAACGGAATCGCAAGTCAAGGTGGACAGAAAGACCTGTGCGCGGAACGCCCAGGCCACCCGTTCGGGCGTTGCCCGCGGGCCCCAGTCCTAGGTGCCCTCATTAGACTGTGAAGCGTGGACTGAGCGTGGTACTATCAAGGGTGGAGGAGGACACAGGAAGTGCCCTGGTCGACATTATCTTTGGGTCCCGACCGGCTCCTTGTGCTGGCGGCGGTTAGCTTGTCCCTGACGATCGGCGCACCCGCCGGCGCAGCGGGCAGGCAGTCGCTTCGCGGCCACGTGCCGGCGGTCCTCAAAAATCTTCAGCCGATTGATCACGTAGCCGCCTCGCAGCGCTTGGGCTTGGCGATCGGGTTACCCCTGCGCAACAGCGAAGGGCTGGACGTGCTGCTTCAGCAGCTCTACGACCCGGCCAGTCCGAACTACCGGCAGTATCTGACGCCCGAGCAGTTCGCGGCGATGTTCGGCCCGACTGAGGACGATTATCAGGCTGTGATCGATTTCGTCGAGGCCAACGGCCTGACCGTGACCGCCACGCATCCCAATCGCGTGGTACTGGATGTCGAAGGCGCCGCCCGGGATATCGAGGCGGCATTTCACGTGACCATGCGGGTCTATCAGCACCCGCAGGAGGCCCGCACCTTCTACGCCCCGGATGTCGAACCGTCGCTCGATCTGACGGTTCCAATTCTGCACATCAGCGGCTTGGATAACTATGCCCTGCCGCACTCGAGGGCCAGGCTCAGGCCGACGCCCTAGGTTAGAGCCAACAGCGGATCGGGCCCGAGCGGAACCTACGTTGGCGATGATTTTCGGACCGCGTATCTGCCGGGCGTCGCGTTGAACGGTGCGGGGCAAGCCGTGGGATTGCTCCAGTTCGACGGCTTCTACGTCGACGACATCACGGCCTATGAAACCCTGGCCGGACGCTCCAATATCGTCGTGCAGGTCGTGCCGATTGACGGAGGCGTAAGCACGCCCACCAGCGACGGTTCCGGCGAAGTGTCCTTGGACATCGAGATGGCGATTTCGATGGCGCCCGGATTGACGAAGGTCCTCGTCTACGAAGCGCCCAACCCCAGCCCCTGGGTCGACCTTCTGAGCCGCATGGCCAACGACAATCTCGCCAGGCAACTCAGTTGCTCATGGGGCGGGGGCTCTCAAGATGCGACGGCTGAACAGATTTTCGCGCAGATGGCCGCCCAGGGTCAGTCGTTTTTCAGCGCCTCCGGCGATTCCGACGCATTTACGGGGGCGATCGAGTTTCCGTCCGACAGCACGAATATCACGCAGGTTGGCGGGACGACGCTGACGACAACGGGCCCGCACGGTGACTACGTCTCGGAGACCGTTTGGAACTGGGGGCTCGTCAATGGCAGTTACGTGGGCAGCAGTGGCGGCATCAGTACCTACTATACCATTCCGGGCTATCAGAAGGGCCTCTCCATGGCCGCCAATCAGGGATCCACGACCATGCGGAATGTGCCGGACGTTGCCCTGACCGGCGATGGCGTCTATGTCATCTACGGCAACGGCCAGTCGGGTACGTTTGGCGGAACGAGTTGTGCTGCGCCGCTTTGGGCCGGCTTTGCCGCGCTGGTTAATCAACAGGCTGCGGCCAGGGGACAGGCGCCGGTTGGCTTTCTCAATCCGGCCATTTATGCGATCGGCAAGGGGCCGACCTATGCCGCCGCCTTTCACGACACGACGACCGGCAATAACTTCAGCAGCAGCAGTCCCGCCAAGTTCACCGCAGTCACGGGCTACGATCTTTGCACCGGGTGGGGCACGCCCGCCGGGAGCGCCCTGATCGATGCCCTGACACCGATCGTGTCACTGCAACTTGCGCCGGCCGCAGGCTTCGTCTCCAGCGGCCCCGTGGGCGGCCCCTTCAGCGTGACTACGCAGAGCTATCTCCTGACCAACGCCACGGCGACTTCGGTGAGTTGGGCTGCCGCCAACACGTCGTCGTGGCTCACGGTGTCGCCCGCGAGCGGCCTCCTGGCGACCGGCCAAACGAGCGGCGTGACAGTCGGGCTGGCCGCGGCGGCCGGCAATCTGGCGGCAGGGGTTTATACGGCGAACGTCGTGTTCACCGACCTGACCGACAACACCGCGCAAAGCCGGACGTTCACGTTGCAGGTTGGACAACCGCTGGTTCAGAACGGCGGTTTTGAGGCCGGCAGTTTCTCCGGCTGGACGCTCTCGGGCAATACGGCCCGCATGTCCGTCAGCACCAGTAGCCAGTATGTCCACTCGAATACCCACGGCGCTAAGCTGGGCCCCTCCGGGTCGCTCGGATATCTGGGCCAGTCGCTGGCCACCGTAGCCGGACAGGCTTACTGGCTTTCGCTTTGGATGGATAACTCCAGCGGCAGAACCCCCAATGAGTTCTGTGTGCTATGGAACGGCAATACGCTCTTCGATCGGGTAAATTCCGGGACCCTCGGCTGGACCAATCTGCAGTTCCTGGTCACGGCCACGGGGACCGCCACGCTCCTCCAGGTCGGGAGCCGCGACGACCGCAGTTATCTCGGCCTCGACGACGTCAGTGTGACGCCGATCGTGCTCCGGCTGGGCCTGGCCCCGGCGGCCAACGGCCTCGGCCTGAGCTGGGTGCCGACAAACACGTTGCGGTACACGCTGCAAGGGACGCCCACGTTGGTGCCGCCCGCCTGGTCCAACGTCACGCCCTACACGAACATGACCGGTTCGGGGCTGCAAACGATCATGGCTGTGCCGAGCGTTTCGAGTAGTATGTTCTACCGGCTGCTGATGGCGCCTGCAAACTGACGGAATCGTCACGATAGAGGAGGATGAACGCGATGAAGGTCATAGGTTTTTCAGGAAGTCCCAGAAAAGGCGCCAACACGGATCGACTGGTGTCCCACGTGCTGGCCGGCGCACAATCGGCAGGGGCCGAGACGGCTTTTTTCCGCATTGCCGACCTCAACATCAAGGGGTGCATCAGTTGCTACTACTGCAAATCCCACGACACGTGCTCCATCAAGGATGACATGCAGGGCCTCTACAAGGAAATGCTCGGCGCAGACGCCGTGGTTATCGGCTCGCCCGTCTATATGGGGCAGATGACCGGGCAGACCAAGACTTTCGTGGACCGATTGCTACCCCTTCTGAATGCCGATTTCACGACACGGCTGACGAAGCGGCCGGCATTGGTCCTGGCGTTCACCCAGGGGCAGCCCGACACCGGCATGTTCCTTCCGTACATGGAGAGCACGAAACAGATGCTTGCCTTCATGGGCTTCGCGGCCAAGGAGATCGTCGTGGCCGGCGCAACGCGCGAGAAGGCGGACGTGGACCAGCAGACCGATCTCACGGCCCGGGCCAAGGCGCTGGGTGCCGGCCTGCTCGGCGCGAGCATTGCGAAGATCAAAAGGAAAACCTTGGCGCCGCTGTGACCCTCGCGCCGAGGGGCGAGCCGGGGGCGAGGATGCGGGGACAAAAGACGGCGGTCGGCGATAACGCCGCCTTCGTGACACTCATGCGCGTTGCGCAAGAGGACGCGGACGTGCGCAAGACCCTGATGGCCATCCTGGGCCAGTCGCCATTTCATCGCAAATTTCTTTGACTATCTGGTTCATTTTGGCACCATTGTGATCTATGAAATGAACCATGATAGGGTTCATGTGGAGGTGATCATGACTTCGCTTACGATACACGCTTTGGATGAGCAATTGGCGGCCCAGATCAAACGACGCGCCCGGGAACGTTCCGTCAGTATGAATGAAGTCGTGAAGCAGATTTTGGCGGAGGGCTTGGGCATCAAGGTCCCCTCTGTGCCGCCTCATCGCGACGATTTCGCTGGATTCTGCGGAACATGGAAAGCCGACGAGGCAAAGGCGTTTGATGTGCGCGTAGCCGATACTGGACGAGTCGACCCGGGGGACTGGAAGTGAGGAAGGTGCTCCTGGATACCAATGCCTACACGCACCTGCTCCGCGGAGACAAGGCCGTGTTGGATGCGCTGGGCCACGCCGACACCGTCTTTATGTCCGTCTTCGTATTGGGCGAACTCTACGCGGGCTTCCGAGGTGGCGAAAGGGAGTCGCAGAACCGCGCGCAGCTTGACGATTTTCTGCGCCGCCCGACCGTGCGCGTTCTAACCGCGACGTTGGAGACATCGGACATTTTCGGTTCTATAAAGCACCGGCTTTGGAAAGCCGGCACGCCCATCCCCATCAACGACGTTTGGATCGCCGCCCACGCGACCGAGAGCGGGTCGCATCTCATCACCTACGACACGCATTTTGCGGGTGTTGCCGGCCTGCTGCTCTGGCGTGAATAGCACCGGGCCCCACAAGGTCGGGGACGTCTATTTCCGGTGCGACTTGGGCGGGGGTTTCGGCGCGCTGGCGGCGTCCGGTTTGCTGCCCGGTTTGTCGCCGGCGGCAATGCTGGCCCTGACCGTGGCGATTTCGCTGATTAACGCGGTCCAGGTTTCTTTGACCAGAGCGGGATCGGGTCCCTTGGCCTGGTTGGTTGGCGGGTGCCGCGCCGCATGCTTCAAACCAGTCTCCGCGGGTTCGGGCGGCTTTTGGCGTTGTTCCTCCGCTTCCAGGCGCTTGAGGCGGGCGGCTTCCTGGCTTTCCAGATTTTGTTTCTGCTTGTTGGCCTCGTCGACCGTGCCGAACACGCCGAGTTGGCGCACTTCGCGTGGGGGCGGACACTTCAGCGGAAAAGGTTCGGGACGGGATTCGGTCTTGCCGCCGCTCCTGTCATTCTTGTCGTTCTTGGCGTGCGCCGTGCGCCAGGCACTGACCAGATTGGCGTAGGCCCGGGGCAGTGCCTCGTTGTCCAACTTGGCCTCGTGCACGAGCGTCGCGAACGCGTCGGTCGAAGCCACGTCGAAGGTTTTGGTCCCATCGTATCCGGTGAGTCCTGCCAGCACAAACGCACCGGCACCGTTGGTTTGTGCGTGCCCGCAAGTCAGGCCGAGAGCGAGAAAAAGGCCGGCGATCGTCAGTTGTTTGATCATCGTAACCTCCGCATTGATCCCGGATATGTTAGCAGGTCACCCCGCGGGGACAAGCCCGGTCTGACGTGTCCGTCGATCGCATCACGCCCTGGCCCGCGAACGCCGCATCCACCACACCAGGGGCAGTATGACCGGCAGGAGCCAGAGGGCGCCGGGTTCGGGGGACTTGACGGTTTCCTGGTGTTCCTCGAACTCGAGCGCGTGATGCGCGCCGAGGGCTTGCTTCTGGCGGGCCGCGAGGGTCTTCTCCTGGGCAGTGTTTTCGAGCACCATGAAGGCGGTGAACGGGCAGAGAATGCCCGTCGCACGGCTGCGTTCGACCACGGTTGGGAGGTTGCGATCCAGTGTCGCGGGTTCCAGGCGCATAGCCTCGCAGTCGAGTTGCAGCCGTACCCCGGCGGCATAGGCGGCGTCGTCAAGGGACGTGCTGACAGACAGCGCTTCGAATGCGCCGGACTCAGGATTGTAGACGTCGGGCGGCGCAACGCGGGGCGTCGTGTTGGTGGAATCGTTGGGCGTCAGCGGCGCTTCGACGATGGCGCCTGGGGAACCCGGTAGCACGGCGGTTACCCGGTCGCCCGAACGGAACAGCACCACCGGGGCGGGTGACTCAGGCGTCTCCACCTGCCGCACGGATCCGTCGGCGAACGACACCCGGTCGAGGTGATTGGATGACCAGACGTAGTAGGCGGGGACATCGGGCGCCAGTCGGGCGAACGGCCGCAGATCAAGTGTTCTGACGGGCGTTGAACCCGGCGCAGGGATGACAACGAAGACCGGCACCGTGGCGCCGCCGATCGCGGCGTCGAGCAGCACGCGCGCCATCACGCGATCCGGCGCGAACCCGGCGCGGGCAGGGAGGTCCACGGGCCGCTGGGCAAGTTCTGCCGCTTCATTGGGGCCTTCGGGTTGAAGATCGATGTCGACCGACTCGACGTTTGCAAAGGACGCGCGGCAGCGGCCGCCGAGCGGCGCTACAGCCCTGCAAAGCGCCGGCGGTATGGTGACGGTTTGGACCGCCGCCGCGGAGCGGTCGAGGATGAAACGCACGACCGGCGTGCGGGCCGCGGCCGGCAGTTGACGCAAGGCGGCGGCCGGGATCACGCAGGCCTCGGCGGCCGGCACGAGACTCGGGCCGGGAGTTCCGCCCGGAGTCGAGGGCTCGGGCGTCAGCGGCACGGACGTGCCGTTAAGCGTCACGCTCGCAGCCCACGCGGCGGGGGTTGTGAACTCAAGCCAGACCGTGCGTGTCTCGTTGGTGGCGAACGGGAAGACGCTGAGCCTCAGGGCCCCGTCAGCTTCGTACACGAGCAGTCCCGGGTCGCGTCGCGTGTAATCGCGGATCATGTGGTAGATCCAGAGGGCCGTCTTCTTCTCGGCAATCGTGCCGGCCTTGCGCTTGCCGCCCACGTCCAGCCAGAACCCGGAGACCAGGACGCCGTCGGGCGCCTTGAGCGTGCCGACGAACTCGGAGTTGGCAGGGCCGTTATTGGTCAACTCCAGTTTGACGGTCGAACGCCGCACGCCGTTGGTGACAACGGTTTCGGGCAGCGCGGGCGGCTGGATCGCCACGTTGCGCGGCAGCAGCGCGCGGGTGGCGCTGCCCCAGTGCGTCAGCGCGCGCGGTGCGAGGAAGAGGCTGAAGCGGGTTGGTTTATCCGCGCGGCGTGCGGGCCGACCGAGCAGGACGCGCGACAGGGTTTCCATCTTATCGTCGGGCAGGACCATGCCATTGAAGACCAGGCGATCATAGGCGTCGGACACGAACGGCAGGTAGATGCCGTCTTTCATGTCGCGCAGCCGGTTGAGGCTGTGGGCCACGGTGAGCGGATGGAGCGACACGCGGGTCTGCCGGATGTCCGGACTGAAGACGGTGTCCATGGCCGCGGACAGGGCTTGGCGGTCCAGCCAGGCGAGGGCGGTGAAGCCGGCGGGGATCGTGATCAGTCCGGCCAGGAACAGGGCGAGCACAGGGCCGCGACCGCGAGCGGCACCCAGAGTGGCGGCGTCGGCGGCAAGCCGGCGGGTGTGAATAATGAAGAGGAGCGTGGGTGCGAGGATCAGGAAGCCCGCGCCGCAGGCGAGCATGGCCAGAAGTGAAAGCGGCAGGAAGGGCAGGAACACGATGAAGAAGTAGAGCGAGAACGTGTAGAGCGCGCTGCGTGCCCACCACACGAGCAAGGCCAGGTTGGGCTGGCGCGGCAGCGGTGCGATGAGGACCAGGCCGTTCAGCACAGCCAGCGCGTAGATGCCGACGGACTGGAAATCGCAGGGGAACGGGATCTCGATGTTGAGGAGTAACCCGCCGATGGGGCAGAGGAGGCCGGCGATGGCCGTCATGGCGGTCTGGCCCCATGACTGGGCCGAGAGCCACGTATAGAGAAAGTAGAGCAGGCGCAGGAAGGCCATCATTACGAGCACGGTCGAACTGGCGAAGAAGACGATGGCGACGACTTCCATCGCGCCCTGGAAGAAACGGTGAACCAGGACTTCGATAATGTGGAAGAGCACGTACCAGCCGAGTGGGATGGCCACGAACATGCCGAATGAGAGGCCGATGTCGACGCCGCGATTGAGCCGCAGCTCCACGCAAGCCAGGCGCAGGCCGCAGTAGAAAAGGGCCGGCATCACGAGAGCGAATTGGTAGAACACGATTTCGGTTTGGGGCAACATCCAGTCGGCCACGGCGGCCGGCCAGACATGGTCGAACTGTGTGAAGAAGAACCACAGGTACGCGATGCTGAGGAGCAGGCCTGCCCCGCACGCGGGCAGGCCGATGGCGCGGCCCCGCAGGCGGGGCACCAGCCATGAGGCCACGCCCACGGCCAGCAGCGCGACCTCGGCGGCGCCGAGTCCGGCAGCAGCGTGAGCCTGCTCGACCATTGCTTCACCGGCAGCGAGCGACCACGCCCGCAGATTCAGCAGCAGCAAGCCGAGCTGCGGGATGACCCACAACCACAGCAGCATGAAGGGCTGCTTCACGGAGTCGGGGAGCAGCGGGCGGGGCGAGGGTGGAAGGTGGAGGGTGGAAGGTGGAAGTGGTGCGGCGGGGGGCGTGGCCTGTGGTTCGAGGGGGGTGGGTGTCAGGTTCATGGGGGGCTCCTGGGCGATTGGGTTTCAGAGTTCAGGTTTCAGTGTTCAGTGTCCTTGCCGCGCCGTTCCAGTGTTGCCAATGGCGTAATCCGATACTCTTCAGACTCGGCGGGGCCGGAGGCCCTCGCCCTACCCATGTGGGCGATAATGGCGTGCCAGCGTGTTGCCAGCACGGCCGCGAACAGGAAACCGGAGAAGACGACGATGCCCACGGCGAGGTGGACGCCGGAGTGGAAGGAGGGAGGCAGGGCGGCGTGGGCCCACACGGCCGCGTGCCAGCCGAGCACGATGCGGGCGGTATTTGCGGCGAGGGTGAGGGCGTAGGCCAGGGCGAGCAGCGAGCCCGCGCCGAACAGGGAGGATCGCCGGCTCGCCCTTGCACGCGGGCCGCCCTGCGCGTGTCCGAGTTCGTGCACGGTAAGCAGCACGAGCAGCATCGCAAAGAACGTGGTTCCACTGCAGGCGAGCGAGACATCCACGGGGAGTTGCGGACAGTCGAGCTGGAACCCGTCAGCCACGGCGAATAGGTCCACGCCCAGAAACTGGGCGCTCAGCCAGGCCGACGGCGCGCAGAAGAAGAACCGGACGGCGGCCGGGCAGGCGTGGGCGGCCATCAGCACGACAACCAGCACGGCAGCGGCGAGCGGGAAGAGCGGCAGCCGGGGCGTGGGTCCGAGGCAGGCACACGACGCGTGGCTCGGGGAAGTGGCGGGTGTCGGGTTCATGTCCCTTCCTCAGTGGCGGTCTGCAACCGTGTGCGAACCCAGCCGAACAGGACGAATTCGACGACCAGCATAGAGAGACCGGCGAGGATCACGCGCCCGCCGAAGACGCGAAACGTAATGGCATCGTAGACGGGCAGGGCGGTGAGTGCGGCGTAGACGAGTCCGCTGGCGAGGGCGACGGCCCCGATGACGATCCAGGAGGCCAGTACCGGGCGAACGTCAAGGAACGTTGACAGGGGGACCGGGGCGGGAGCGGAGCGTCGGAACCAACTCCAGTATTGGAACGTTATCGCCAGCAGCATGAGGACGGACAACCCTCCTTGCATGACGTCGTGCACGGGCATCGGGTAGGCGGGCCAGTCCAGCAGGGGATGGCGCAGCGGCGCCCAGTGTTCCACCACGTAGCCGCTGTCGTGCGTCCAAGCGTCGAACACCAAATGCGAGCCGATGCCGATGAGGATGGAGATTACAATGCGGAGAAAGCGGCGCCAGGGGCCGAACGCGAAGGGTCCGACGCAGGCGGCCAGGCGCTCGCGGTGTGCAGCGGGCAATACGGCGATCAGGGGGCGTTTGAGGAACGCATGGAAGAGCCACAGGACCAGCAGGGAGAGGGGCAGGCAGAACGTCAGTGCACCGGTCAGCGAGTGGCTCCAGCGACTGTTCATGGACAGGCGGAGGAAGTACTCGAAGTCCGGCGCCATGCTGCCGACGGCCACGGCGGAGAGGATCATGCCGCGGCGGGCGAGCGGTGCGGCGACAGCGGCATGGGAAATGGTGAAGGGCATGATGGAGGGCTGGTAGTGGGTTCAGGTTTCAGGGAGGTCGCGGTTCTTGGTTCCTGGTTCTTCGTTCGTGGTTTGGGGACCGTTGGCCGGGAGGAGGTGCGGGACTACGAGTTCGGCGGCGACGGCGCATTCCAGGCCGAAGGGCACGTAGCCGGCGTAGCCCAGGATCGGCATTTCAAAAAGATGGAAGCGGTTGACAAAGGGAACGGTGTAACTCCAGCGGGCGAGGCTGCCGTAGTTCCACATTTCCCAGAAGAAGCCGCAGATCAATGCGGCCAGGGCCAGGCGATAGAGGCGGTTCCAGTCGCCACGCGCCACGGGCGCGAAGAGCGTCGGTCGGCCGGCCAGGGCTTGAGCCGAGGTCATGACGAGCAGGGGCGAAAGCCACAGGAGGGGGAAGAGCCGGTCGGGCCACACGCCGATACCGGCGAGGCCGGCAGCGGCGAGAAGCAGCGTGGCGGCGGGAATGATGCGCGGGCAGGGATCGCCATGTTGGCGCGCAGTTGCCCCAGGGAGCGGAGCCGCTTCCGGCTCCGGCCGCTCGTGGCGCGAAACAGTCACGAAGAGCCGGCGCGGGAAGCCGCGCCGCTCCCCGGGGAGGCAGGCAGGTGTCCGGATAGGCGCGAAGCGGGAGGTGCCGTCTACGCCGCGCCCGATCGTTGGGAACGAACGCAGGAAGTCCTCCGTGCTCAACACCGCGGGAAGCACGGTCGAAAACGGCAGAGTTGCGAAGATCGCGTACTGGAGCGGGGACAGGTCGCCGATGCCGACGTAGTACCAGTTTTGGACGAAGCGGTTCAGGAACTCGAAGAACCACCAGAACGCGGCGCTGAGCGGGAAAAGCAGAGCGAAACTCGCGGGGCGGTCGGTCATGAGGCAGCGGCCCGTGCGGCGCACCGTGAGCGCGTTCACCACGAGGATGTAGGCGAACCAGAGCGGGCTGAAGGTGAAATCCTGTAGCGGGGCGAACCAGGCAAAGCGCGTCCAGGCGAGGATCCAAGCCACGAGGCCGAGCAGGAGTCCGAACCAGCCCCAGGGAGGGAAGTGAAGATTGAAGATTGAAGATTGTCGATTGGTAATCGGGAGGGGAAAAGAGATTGAAGATTGGAGATTGTGAATTCCTGAACCGTTCTCTTTTCTGAACCCTGAACCCTGAATCCTGAACGCCTTCGCTCCTCGGACGTTCCGCCAGACAAACGGTCCGACGACGGCGACGATGAGGGCGGCGAGGGCGATAAAGACCGGCCAGGAGAAACCGGCGTGCGCGACGTAGCGGGTCACGGGCGGGAATTCCAGGTATTGGTGAACCGGATAGCCCGCCAGCCAGACGCCGGCCAACGGCAGGATGATGAGCAGCGGGAGCCCGGCCAGGAGCGGCGCGACGTCACGGATAGAAGGGAGTCTCATGCGGCACCTCCCGGACCTAGCGTGAGCCACGCCAGCCAGGACGGCACGATCTGCAACAGGGCATTGTCCCAGCCGTGCGGGGCGATGGCTTCGACCGCAGTCGACACTAGGGCGAGAGCCGGTAGCCACGCAAGACTCGAACCCGAAGTCCGATAGGCCGGGATAAGCCACACGGCGATGACCAGCGCGATCAGGCAGGCGGTGAATACGGCCGCCGAGCCATCCCACGTGCGAGTGGCCACGACGCCTCGCGGTGCCGGAACGCGGTAGGGATGGCGCCCGAAACGTGTGCCAACGGGCTCACCGATCGCGTCGCCCAGCCCGGTCACGAGGAACCCGACCATGGCGCCGTGACCAAACAGGATGCTGGCGGTGAGACCGCCAATGAGCGTGGCAAGGTAGGGTGTGAGAATGAAGTATGTCCGGTGTGGCGCATCTTTCTCCCGGGCCATTGCCTCGTAAAGGGGATAACCATCGCCCTGCAACACGGCCCAGAACACGACGACGCTGGTGGCGGCTCCGAAGAGACAGACACCGCGGATTCCATACAAGGCCTGGATCGCCACGACGCTGCCGAAGATCAGGAAATGGAATACTTTGCGGGTATAGCCAGTACGCCAGCCGCGGCGCGTCTTCAGGTAGCCGGCGAGAGTGAGACAGGTAAGAGCCCACGCAAACGCCGGTAACGTGCCCAGGGTGAGCAAGTTCCCCGACGGCAGGTTATCCCTGAAGAACGCGACGGTTCTGGTGGCCAGTTCTGTCATCTAAGTTCCGATGATCCGGCTTGAAGGATTTGCCTTTCAAGCCCGCGCGGGGCGGGCGGCAAACAGGGCTGTGGTCTTGCGCGGTGTCGGCAGGGCCTGGCGCGCCTTTTCGAGGACGTCCTCAAGGGCGTCGAGATACTCGCGAAAGCGGGCGAGGCCGACCTGGGTGAGCCGGACCGTGGTGCGGGGTTTCAGGGCCACGAAGGCCTTCTCCGTACGCACAGCGCCGAATTCCTCCAGCGCTTTGAGGTGCCGGCTGAGATTGCCGTCCGTAAGGGCGCAGGAATCTTTCAGTTCGGTAAACGTCAAGCCGTCGTCAGCCGCGCACAATGCCGACATGATGGCCATGCGGCTCGGCTCGTGGAAGATGCGTTCGATAAGTTCGTTTTGGCTCATTGGTTTTCTCCCTCGACCCTCTCTCCTTCGGCTTCTTCTCGCGCCCCGTCCCCCGACCCTCGACTCTCGGAGAGCAGCACATACCCGCCGGCGACTTCGCCGAACAGGAACGTGAGGCCCATGGGCCAGGGATTGGTGAAGGTGAGATGCGGGGCGAGCAGGCAGGCGGCGCCGCACAGCATGTAGAGCAGGCCCACGCGATAGATGCCGGGCGGGAGAGACTGACGATAGGCGACCTGCGCGAGCCCATAGAGCGACATCCAGACACCAAAGAGTAGCCGGTACTGGCCGCCGACAATCAAGGCGACGGAGAGCACGGCGCCAACGAGCAGGGCGGGGACCGCGTCGATGGCCGGCTTGATCAGGCGTGGGTTGCGACGGACCGTAGGATCGAAAAGGAACCACCACGCCAGCGCGCCGTAATTCAGCAAGAGCGCGGCGGTCAATGCCAGCGCCCAGCCGGCGAGATGGGCCAACTCCGTCCGGGGAACCCACGCGGAGTCGAGAAACGCGGCGGCGGCAAGGGCCGTGGCGCCGGAGAGTACCCGGGCGCGGCCGGAGTACCCCTGAAACATGCGTTTTTCCAGGATCAGATCCTGAAGCCGTCGGACTTGCGCCAGCGCATCGTGAACGTGATGGGCGATCATGCGATTCTCTCCCTTTCGATGGCGCTACCATCGCACATCGAAAAGAACTTTGCAACGCAAAGTAATTGAAACGTGAAAGTTTTTTGATGGGATTCTGCTGTAGTATTGGGTCGTGTCGGGGTTTACACTGCGGCAGTTTAACGGGGAACCCTGACAAGGAGGCGGCATGAACGCGAAGTCAATGGTGGCAGCGTGGTTGGCGGCAGGCTGGGTGTGCGCAACCGGGCTGGCGGCGGATAGTTCCGCGCCGGCGACCTGCATCCCGGGCCTTCAGGATAGCCCGGATGCGCCGGTGGCGGTCAAGGCCGAACTGACGGCCTATAGCGCGGCGACGGGCGTTATCTGTCGCGTTCACATCACCAATACGAGTGCGGCCCCCTACAGCCTGCGCGTTTGTCCGAACACCTACCTGTGCGTGGTTGCCAACCTGCACCCGATCGTATCCTATGGCGACACCGGCATGGGCTTGCTCGATCTGTGCGCAGGCGCCAAGCCTTCGGAGCCGCACGAAGTTTTCCTGCTGCCGAATGCCACGCTTTCGGTAGACGTGTGTATTCCACCCGATCGGGTACCGAAGGAAGCGGGCAAGTCGTTCCAGGTGGGCTTCTGCTACGGTTTTGAAGCCGGCAAGGTCGTGCACTCTAACGCGCTGAAGATCGATGCCAAGTAGCCGCTCAAACCGGGCACTCCCTATGAAAATGTCGTGCGCGATGGCGGCTGTGGCGGCCTTCTTCCTGCTGGTCCTACCGGTGGCCCGGGCCCAGACCAACGGGCTCGTGGACGGAGCATTCACGGTCGTCGACCATGGAGCGACCCTGGGCGGGTGGACTTCCGACCTGGACGCCGCCCGGGCTCTGGCCAAGAACCGCGGCCTACCCCTGTTCATGGAGTTCACGGGTTCTGACTGGTGTCCCTACTGCAAGGTCGTCCATGAGACCGTGTTCACCCAGTCCGAGTGGGTGGCCTATGCCAGCAATCGCTTTGTCATGGTGTTCATCGATCTGCCGCGCCACACGCCTCAGCCCGCTGCCATCCAAGAGCGTAACGAAGCGCTGGCCCGGACGTATGGCGTGGAGGGCATGCCGACATTTGTGCTTCTCGCGCCGGACGGCACCAACCAGATCTCGCAGTTTCGCCTGAACCAGGAGACCACGCTCTACTCGTTCATGCGGGACACGACCGAGGCCTTGCTCGACTGGCCCGTGACCATGGACCGGTTTGTCGCAGGGTTGGCGCCCGCGCAAGCGGCGGCTTACCGCCAGGCCTTCCTCGAGTTCAAGGCGATCCCGAAGGAGTTTTCGGCCTGGCAGGCAACCCGTCCTCAAGATACTCCCGAGAATCGGAAACGTTTGGACAGTTTCCAGACCCGACTCATGCAGGCGGGTGTCCTGATGAGCCAGGTGGGGCGGGAGCGTGTCATCGCGCAACTCGATCCGGAGGGCGCGGGCGTGCAGAAGGCGGCGCTGGCCAAAGCAGACTTCGCGATCGAGAAGCTGGAGGCGCTACGAGTCGCGCGGCGCAGCCTTGAGGACTGGCTGATGGCGGCGCCGGAAAACAACGCGGACAACCGCCGCACGTTGCAGAGGCTGCTCGGGAAGATCGCGGCGATTCAGGCCGAACTCGCGGCCGTGAAGTAGGGGGCGGACATCTCGCGGGACAGGCGCCACGTCTGGAGGCGGATGTCCTCATCCGCCGGGTAATCGGGTGCCCAGCCCTTTTCGCCGCGCCTTATCCCGGCGTCAAGGCTTGGCTGGCGGGCTCGCGGCGACGTCGAGTTGAAGCTTCGGGGCGGCCTTCAACTGGGCCACCTGCTCCTCGGTAAGCGCCTTCTTCGCCATCAGGTTGTGCAACAACCTGGCCCGCAGATCCTCGGCTGAGTTGAAGACGGCGCGGTCGTACAGGTACGATTCGGACGACTTCGGTCCCCCCGATTTGGCAGAGGCCAACACCTCGCGCACCACGGTGTCCCCATCGTTCCGGTAGGAGGCCGCCACAGCCTTCAGGACATGGCTGCCGACGCTGTTGTCGTTGCCCATCCACTGTCGGTAGGCGAGGAATCTATCCTCGAAACCCGGCACCGAGGTGAAATCCCGAAAGGCCATGCGGAAGCGTTCGGGTGACGCGTAGCCCTGCAGGATCGGCATGTAAAGGCCGATGGCCTTGTCCACGTAGTGCTCGGCCTGCCGCGCGTGGCCGGCCTCCCGGAGTTTGGCGGCAAGGAGCAGGCACACGGACGGCACGCCGGCTTCCTGGCAGTAGTCCTCGACCGTGCCGTCGAGCGTCGGGTCGTCATTCTCGATGGCGGACAGCTCGCGGGCAATCTTTGCATAATGCAAGGACTCGACGTTCGCGAAGAACGTTCGCAGGCGCTGGACGGCATCGACACCATCGGCCGGTTCGAAGCGATCGCCTATGACCGCGAGGTAGGTCAGGACGCGGGCGGCTGCCTCGCACACGGGACCGGCGCCGACGCGGTCGTGAAGGTCCAGCAGGTTGGTCAGTCGCGCCAACCGGGGTTTCGATGCCAGGTCGGCGCTGAGCACGACCAGTGCCTCCCGGATGTCCGTCGCGTTTCCCGTGAGCAAGGCGACCTGCTCGACTCGATTCACGGCCTCCGGGTCGGGCGGAACGGCGAAGGCCCGGGCCACGACCACGGGATAGGCATGGCAATAGGTGCTGGCGCCCTGGATGAACGTGCCCACCCGCTGGCACGTGCCGTTGGCCAGGTGCCGGTCGACGGTCGGACTCAGTTTCCGGAGGCACTGGTAAAATTCGGGCAGGGAGCGGCTGGCCTCAATCGACTGGCGGGCGCGCTGCAGTGCTTCCGGTTTCAAAGACCAGAACCGCTCCGTGTTGTTGATGATGTCGTTCGCGCAACCCGCTTCGCGGTCGCCCGCCGCGGCGAGGATCGTGTAGGCACGCCGGAAGGCCGTTTCGTTGTTGGCGATGACGGACGGTGCCAGGAGGGCAAAGGCCGTCTCCACCGTCCGGTCGGGCTTCGCGTCCAGCCGGGCCAGCAGCTGCGAGATCGTCTTGCTGCGGCCGGGTTCGGAGTAGATGACCGTACTGCGGAACGGCCAGCCCCCGTGGTTTTCCTGGTCGAGCAGGGCGGCCTTTACCTGACCGATGTAGCGTTCGGTGTCGTTGCTTGTGCCCGGATTGGCGTAGCCGTAGGCCTTGCCGCGGAAGTCATCGTCGGACACGGCGAGGCCGGACGTCGCCCTGTCGAAAAGAGCCTGGTAGTCCGGATCGAACTCGAACGAATGGGCCGCCTTGGGGGCGGTCACGGGGTAGGGATAGCAGAAGGCGAAAAAGTCGGCATCGACGTCATAGGGGGCGAGCGACAGGCCGTTGGCGACCGAGATCCGGCGGTCGATCAGCGCCTTGTAGAAGACCGCCAGGCGGTCGAGGAAGGGGTCCATCTTGCGGTCGAGCAGGTGGTGCTGTGCGATCAGGGCGCCGGCCTCGTCATAATGCTCTGTCACTAGGCGGGCGAAGACCTGGAGCAGCGCGAGCACCCACTCCCGGTCCGCCGGGTTCTTCCGGGCGGTGAGCGCCCAGAGGGCGTCCTGGGCGCGGGCCGGCAGATACTCGATGGCCATGAACGGCTGCACGCGCGGGACCGGTTCCGTGGCATCGAACGCGTCCAGGACGTCGCGGATGGCACCGGTGGCGGCGTCCGGACCGAAGGCGGGGGGCGGCGAGCCGAAGATGTCGGCCAGCGAGACGTTCCAGGCTTTCAGGAGGTCGGAGACCGGCGGCCCGGCGGAGCGGACCTTAACGAAGGCACGCATGGTGGGGAAGATCGGCCGGGCGGTGAGGATGGTGAGTGCGCCGTCGCGGATGACGGTCAGCGTTGTTTCGGGTCGGTCGTCATGGCTGTAGTGCATGAACGCGGCTTCGCCGAGATCCCGGACGCGATTGCTGTCGATCCCGATGATGAGGTCGCCCGGCTTGACGCCGTCGATGTCGGCCGAGTAACCCTTGGTAACGTCCTCGACCAGCGTGCCGAAGCGCTGCGGGGGGAGTGTGCCCGGGTTGACGCCATCGAAGTAGCGGGCCGGATTCGCCGCGAGTGCCGCACAGACCGGGATCAGCGCCCCGAGAGCCGTCAGGGCAATAGAGGTTCGCATGGGACGTTCCCTTTCACGAGGCCGGGCCTGCCACTCGGCGCACAAAAGACGGCCGTGTGGAGCCGGATATGTGCAGGATCATAGCGGGCCGAACAAGGGGCGGCAATGGGTTTGCGCACCCCGACACGCTCCGCCGTCCGTCTTGCTTTCGCGCGAGTCCCGGCGTACATTGGCCGCCTTGAACGTCAGAAGGATCGAGAAAGGACGGCACGACAGATGAAAGCTTTCAGGATTCTGATTCTGGGCGGCGTTGTGGCGGCGTTGTGGTTCGCGACTGCTGCGGCTTACGCTCTGGCCGTGGACGGCGGCAAGCCGAAAGTCGACCCCAAGGCTGACACGCTTCTGCGTACGTTTTGCAATTACATCCAGTCATTGCCGCAGTTCTCCTGCGACGTGACGCTCACGATGAAGACGGCGTCGGAAGGGATGAAGCAGGAGATTGAGACGACCTACGGTTTCGCCATGGAGAAACCCAACAAGCTGGCCTTGCGCCACAAGCGCGGCGCCCCCGCCAACACGGTTGTCTCGGACGGTACCACCCTTTACGCCAGCATGGGTAACCGCTACGAGTCAAAGGACGCGCCCAAGTCGCTGGAGGATCTCTTCCAGGCAGCCCCCATTGCCGGCAACATGCTTTTTCTCGACAACCTGATGCGGAAAGACGTGTACGCGGCGATCATGGAAGGCGTTACGCAGACGAGCTACGCCGGCCGCGAGACGCTGGACGGCCAGACGTGCGACCGCCTGAGCTTCAAGCAGGAGGAGTTCGATTGGGACCTCTGGATCACCACGAACGACAAGCCTGTCGTCGTACGGGTTCTGACGGACATGAGCAAGAGCATGGCCACGATGCGGGCGGATATGCCCGGCGTGAAGGCCGCGTCGATGACCGTCGAGAATCGGTTCGAACACTGGTCCGCAGGGGCTGATCTGGCGAAGGAAACGTTTGTCTTCGTGCCGCCGGAGGGCGCAAAGAAAGTGCCCGCGCTGTTCGACGGCATGGAGGAGGAGGCGCCTGAATCGGGTGAAGACGCCGCGTCTCCGGCTGACCTGATCGGCCACGCCGCGCCGGCATTCAGCCTGGCCACCCTGGATGGCGGCAAGGCCGGGCTGCCGGTCCCGGGGCTTACGAACGCCGTGGTTGTGCTGGACTTCTGGGCTACTTGGAGCGGTCCCAGCCGTAAGGATTTGCCGTTCGTTGCCAAACTCACGGCGGGCTACAAGGACAAGGGCGTTGTCTTCTATGCAGTCAATGAGCAGGAACCGGAGGATCGCGCCAGCGACTACTTGAAGAAACTCGGCGTGTCCTGCACGGTGGCCCTGGACCGCGATGGCGAGGTCGGCGGGCTCTACCGGGTCCGCGGGATCCCACAAACCGTGCTGATCGGAAAGGACGGCAAGATTCGGGCGATCCACGTCGGAATGGTGCCCGATTTTGAAGCCACCCTTACTCATGAACTCAACATCCTCGTCGAGGGGAAGCCGCTGGCGGACGCAACGGTGGCGCCCGAGGTCAAGGTGACACCCGAGGTGAAGGTGACGCCCGAGGTGATAGTGACGCCTGCGGTGAAGGTGACGCCTCAGGAAAAGTGAACAGTGAACGGTGACAGTAAGCAGTCGTCAGCCCTCACTGTTCACCGTTTACTGTTGACTGTTCACTCTCCTGCGGGCCTGCACAATCGCGATTGAGGAAAGACAATGACCGAACCGGTAACGACGAACGAGTATCTGGAGCAGCGGCTTGCCAATATGCGGGCCTTGGAGGCCAAGGGCTATGCGCCTTTCGGTCGGGCCTTCGTCCGCACGGGCCGATTGGCCGAGGTGCGGGCCGCGTTTGAAGAAGGCAAGGTCGTATCGGTGGCCGGTCGGTTGACGACGTCGCGCGACATGGGCAAGAGCATCTTCGCGGACTTGCGCGACGGCACGGACCGCCTGCAGATCTATGCACAGAAGAACGTGCTTGGTGACGCCTACGAGGCCTTCAAACTGCTCGACCTGGGCGACCAGATCGGCGCCGAGGGCACTCTGTTCACGACCCGCACGGGGGAGCAGACGGTCAAGATCACGCGCTGGGTCATGCTTTCCAAGGCGCTCCTGCCGCTGCCCGAAAAATGGCACGGTCTCAAGGATACCGACCAGCGGTACCGCCAGCGGTATCTTGACTTGATCAGCAATCCGGACGTGCGCGTGGTCTTCGACAAGCGGCTGGCGATCATTCGGGAAATCCGCGCGTTTCTCGGCGCGCGGGGATTCTCCGAGGTTGAGACACCCATGATGCAGCCGCAGGCTGGCGGGGCCGCGGCAAAGCCATTCGTAACGCATTACGAGGCGCTTAACGCGGCCATGTATCTGCGCATCGCGCCGGAGCTTTACCTCAAGCGGTTGCTTGTCGGCGGCTTCGACAAAGTCTTCGAGCTGAACCGCAATTTCCGCAACGAGGGCCTGTCGCGTTTTCATAATCCCGAGTTCACGATGATGGAGGTCTACGAGGCCTATTCCGACATGCGCGGCATGAAGGATCTCGTCGAGGCCCTGGTGGTCCACGTGGCACAGACGGTGCTCGGCACGTTGGAGGCGGGTTCGGCGGAGCATCCGATCGATCTCACGCCGCCTTGGCGCACCGTGGCCTACAAGGACCTGGTGCAGGAGAAGATGGGCACCGAGTGGTTCACGTTCGATCGCGAGACCATGCGGTCGCGCGCCGAGGCGCTGGGCCTGGGCATCGACCCGGCCTGGACGGCCGTGGACATCACGCAGGACGTGTACGAGAAGTTGATTGAGCGCACCTTCGTCAACCCGACCTTCGTGGTGCGGTTGCCCGCTGAGCTCGTTCCGCTGGCCAAGCGGTGCGAGGACGATCCGACGCTGGTGGATGTGTTCGAGCTGGTCATTGGCGGCAAGGAAATCGCGCCGGGTTACACGGAACTCAATGACCCGATCGAGCAGCGCAAGCGGTTCGAGCAGCAGGCCGGGCAGGATCAGCAGAAGGTCGACGAGGAGTTCCTGGCGGCGCTGGAACATGGCATGCCGCCGGCCGGCGGCATGGGCGTGGGCATCGACCGGTTGGTCATGATGCTGCTCGGGTGCGAAGCCATTCGCGACGTGATCCTGTTCCCGCAGTTGAAGCCCAGGGAATAGGGCTGGGACCCCCATGCTTCCGTTCTCCCTCTTTTTGGCGCTGAAGTACCTGAAGCCCAAGCGCACGTACTTCTCCATCATCACGATCATCTCGGTCTTGGGTGTGCTGCTCGGGGTGGCCGTGTTGATCATCGTGCTTTCGGTGATGAGTGGCTTCGACGACATGTGGCGCGACAAGATTTTGGGGTTCAACGCCCACATCACGATCTCGGCCACGGGCGGCATTCAGGACGAAGGCGAGGTCATGGCACGCGTCGCGGCGGTGCCGGGCGTCAAGGGCGTGGCCCCGACGATCGAGGGGCCGGTCGTCATCCAGCATGCGGGCCGCGTTTACACGCCCATCCTGCGCGGGATCGACCCGGCCCGCGAGCGGACCGTGAGCCAGATCCCCGCCCACATGGTGGAGGGCCGATTCGAAGTCAAGGCCGGCGAGGCCATCATGGGCGCCGACTTGGCCCGTCGCATGGGGGTCCAGCTCGGGGACCGCCTGCTCGTCAACTCCCCGCGCAGCTTCATGTCCAAGGACGAGATCACGCTCCCCGAGGAACTGGTGCTCGTGGGCCTTTATGAAGTAGGGATGTGGGAATATGACTCCAGCTTCGTGCTATGTTCGATCGGCACGGCACAGTCGCTCTACGGTCTCGAGAGCGGTGTGCAATCGATCCGCGCGATGACTTCCGATCCCTACCGGGCCCACGCGACGGCGGAGGGCGTGCAGCGAACGCTGGGATCCGACTATACGGTCGGCACGTGGATGGAACAAAACCGGCAGTTGTTCAGCGCTTTGCGGGTCGAGAAGAACATGATGTTCTTCCTGCTGATCTTTATCACCATCGTCGCGGCGTTCGGCATCACGAACACGCTCATCACGGTGACGGTGCAGAAGACCCGGGAAATCGGCCTGCTCAAGGCGGTTGGGTTCCAGTCGGGCAGCATCATGCGGATCTTCTTCTGGCAGGGCTGGATCGAGGGGATGCTCGGGACCACGGCCGGCATCGGCACGGCCCTGCTCGTGCTGCACTACCGCAACGACTTGATGCGCTGGCTGTCGGAAACGTTCAATCTCGAGTTGTTCCCGAAGGAGCTTTACCGGTTGAGCGAGATCCCGTCGCGCACCTCGGCCGCGGACGTGGCCATCGTTGCAGGCGCGGTTATTGCGATTTGCACGTTGGCGGGCCTGATCCCGGCGTGGCGTGCGGCGCGGCTGGATCCGGTTCAAGCGCTAAGGAACGAGTGATCCATGGAATCGATCGTACAGGCTGAAGCGGTCACGAAGACCTACCTGATGGGGGCCACGCGGCTGGACGTGTTGCGCGGGGTCTCGGTGACCGTGGCGCCGGGCGAAACCGTGGCTATCGTGGGTCCCAGCGGGGCGGGCAAGAGCACGCTGCTTCACGCGCTCGGCGGGTTGGATCAGCCGTCGGCCGGCCGGGTGACGTTCAAAGGCCGCGACCTTTACGCGCTGCCGGCGCGCGAACGGACGCTGATTCGCGCGAAGTCGATCGGGTTCGTGTTCCAGTCGTTCCAACTGCTTCCGGAACTCGACGTGATGGAGAACGTGCTGCTGCCGACGCAGACCGAATGGTCCATGCGCCGGCAGGCGCCGGCACACCGGCAGCGGGCGGAAGGCCTGTTGGAGGCGGTGGGCCTGGCCCAGCGGCGGTATCATATGCCGCTGGAATTGTCGGGCGGCGAGCAGCAGCGTGTGGCGCTCGCGCGGGCGCTGATGAACGGGCCCGAACTGGTGCTTGCCGACGAACCCACGGGCAATCTCGACAGCGTGACCGGCGAGACCGTGCTGGGAGCGCTTTTCGCCCTGACGCGCGAACAGCGGCAGACCATGATCCTCGTGACCCACAATCTGGACCTGGCTGCGCGGTGCAATCGGACCATCCGGCTGCGCGACGGGGTGCTGGAGGCGTGAGGCGGGCTGCGTCCGCAGCATAGCAGGTAGGGCGAGGGCGTCCCCGCCCCGCCTTGACAGGCACGCGACAGTAACGGCGCGGCGAGGACGCCGTCGCCCTACCAAGAAGGCACGCGAGAAGACGCTCAATGAAGGGATGGCACTTGATGACCGCACGCCAGCGCTTGATGGCGGCCTTAAGCGGCGAGAGCAGTGATCGGGTGCCGATCTGGTTGCTGTTCCCCTACCACACGACCGGGTACTACGTTGACGTGCGGACGTTGCCGGCCTACCGGCCGGTCTTCGAGGCCTCGAAGCGCCACGCGATCATGCTCAACCGGCGCAATCTAGGCGTGCCGCTGCACACGGAGGAGGTGACGCAGCACGGCGAGACGGTTACGGAAGGCGACCAGACCGTGCAGCGGCGTGTGTGGACCCACAAGGGGCGGCGTCTTGTGTCGGAAGTGCGCCAGGGGCTCGGCGGGACCGAGGTACGCAAGTTCCTCCGTTCCGACGAGGACCTGGACCTCTATTGTTCGTTGCCCGTGCTGCGGGACCGGGCTCGCATCGAGAAGGCCCTGGAGGGTCAGATGGCACAGTACCGGCGGGAGCGCGCCGAGTTTCCGGCCGAGTACGGCGCCATGATGCTCGACCTAGGCGAGCCGATCAACGGGTTGTACCATGACTCCAGCCTTGAGGATTACGCGATCTGGTCGTTGACGCACAACGACCTCGTGGTGGACTACCTTAACTGCGTGATGGATCGGATGCGGCACATCTACCGATTCTGCCTGGAACGGGATCTGGCCGATGTTTATTTCATGGTGGGTAGCGAGTTGGCCTCGCCGCCGCTCGTGAGTCGGGCCACGTTCCAGCAGTGGATCGTGCCGTTCGCCCGCGAGCTGATCGAAATGATCCACGCACACGGCAAGAAGGTGATCCAGCACTACCACGGGCAGATCCGCGAGATCCTGCCCGATTTCCTGACCATGGCCCCTGATGCGTTGCACACGATCGAGGCGCCGCCGGTTGGGAATTGCACTTTCACCGAGGCGTTCGACATCGTGGGCGACCGGATCACGCTTATCGGGAACATCCAGTACGACGACTTCCGGAGCCTGACCCCGGCGCAGATGGCGGGCGCCGTGAGGGCGGTTCTCGACGAGTGCCGCGGACGGCGGCTCATCCTGTCGCCGTCGGCCGGGCCGTTCGATCCCGACCCGCCCGCGCGGACGATCGAAAACTATCTGGCGTTCATGAAGGCGGGCTGGGAGTATGGGGAGTGGAGGACTTGAGATTATGAAAGAACAAACTCACAAGGTTGATCTTTGTGTCGTAGGCGGCGGCATGGCGGGCTTGTGCGCGGCGGTGGCGGCGGCCCGGCGGGGTGCCAGCGTGGTCCTGGTTCAAGACCGGCCGGTGCTCGGCGGCAATGCATCGTCCGAGATCCGCATGTGGATATGCGGTGCGCACGGCGCGGACAACAAGGAAACGGGCCTGCTCGAGGAAATTCACCTTGAGAATCTTTACCGCAACTTCCCGCCCAGCTACGCCATCTGGGATAGCGTGTTGTACGGGTTGGCCCGCTATCAACCCAACCTGAAGCTACTGCTCAACTGCTCGTGCACGGAAGCCGCGATGGATGGCCAGCGCCTCCGTTCGATCAAGGCGTGGCAGTTGACAACCCAGACGTGGCACTCGGTGCAGGCCGGGTTGTTTGCCGACTGCTCGGGCGACGGCATCCTCGGCGCGCTGGCGGGCGCCGAATTCCGGATCGGGCGTGAGGCGGCCGCCGAGTTCAACGAAGATATCGAGCCGCCGGTGGCAGACAGCCGCACGATGGGGTTGACGTGCCTGATCGAGGCGCGTGAAACCGACCGGCCGCAGCCGTTCATCCCGCCGGCTTGGGCGAACCGCTACGAGTCGGACGTCCAGTTGGCGAACCGCGGACACGACCTCGGCACGAATTTCTGGTGGATGGAGTTGGGCGGTGAGAATGACAGTATCCACGATACCGAGGATCTGCGCGACGAGTTGCTGAAGATCGCTTTCGGCGTGTGGGATCACATCAAGAACCACGGCAAACACGGCGCGGAAAACTGGATGCTGGAGTGGGTCGGTTTTCTGCCCGGTAAGCGCGAAAGCCGGCGGTTCATGGGCGACCATATCCTGACCCAGAACGACGTGCGCGCAGCTGGCCCGTTCGACGATGTTGTCGGCTACGGCGGCTGGTCGATGGACGATCACCACCCGGCCGGATTCCGGCATCCGGGCGAGCCCACGATCTTCCATCCGGCGCCCTCGCCGTTCGGCATTCCATACCGTTGCCTGTATTCGCGGAACATCGCCAACCTGTTCTTTGCGGGCCGTAATATCAGCGCCACCCATGCGGCCTTGAGCTCGACGCGCGTCATGGCCACGTGCGCGATTCTTGGCCAGGCCGTGGGCACGGCGGCGGCGATTGCCGCGGCGCACGGCCTGACGCCGCGGGGCGTGTACCAGCACCATCTGAAGGAGCTCCAGCAACAGTTGATGGATGATGACTGCCATTTGCCGGGCTTCGTGCGCGAAATGTCGGCGTTGACGCGGCAAGCCCGGCTGACAGCGTCGACGGGCGACCCTGAGCCGCTCCGCAACGGGCGCGACCGCGCCCTGGGCGCCGTCGACAACGGGTGGGGCGGGCCGGTGGCATCCTCCTGGGTCGGGTATGAGTTCGAAAGCGTGCGCCACGTTAGCGAGGCGCGCTTCACATTCGACAGCGATCTCAATCATCGGTTGCTCAACATGCCGTGCCGGTTCGACCTGCATCCGCAGGACCGAGGCGTGCCGGGGACCCTGGTCCGGTCGTTCCGGATTGAGGCGCGAACAACAGACGGCAGTTGGCGCCCCGTGGCGCGCGTGGCGAATAACTATCAGCGCCTCGTGCGGGTACCCCTGGACGTCGAGTCGGATGCCGTGCGGTTTGTGCCCGAAACGACCTGGGGCGCGCCGCAGGCCCACCTTTTTGCGTTTGACGTACGGTAGCAGGTCGTAGCCGCGCCCGTGAGGGCGTGGTCTTCATTGCGGTAACTGCCACCGCCTTACGGCGGCGGACACACTTTTGCGGCGCTGTTCCGTTTGATGTCGATTATGATACCATGGGTTTCAGCAAACGAGGCGGGGCAACCCGCGGAGACGGGCATGCACGGGATCACAATAGGACGGGGCGGCAAGGGTCGGTTGGCGGTCATCGCCGGCGTCAGCCTGCTCGCTGCGGCCTGCGCTGCCGCAACGGCGAGATCGTTCGAGTTGCGCGTGGTTGACGACACGTTGTCGATCCATGCCGCGGACGTGCCGCTTCAGGACGTGCTCCGGCGGTTTCAGGAGGCCGGGGTCCGCGTGCGGATGGATCTGCGTATCAATCCCCCGATCACGGCCGACTTCGACAATCGTGACATGTACAAGGCATTGGCCGCGTTGCTGGCCGACTGCGACTACGCGATCACCTGGGCGAGCGTCGACGGACCGGCTGGTCCCATGAAGCGCATCGCCGAAATCCAGGTGTTCAGGCCCGGCGATCGGAAAAGTACCCAACCCCTGCCTGGGAATACCAACCTGAATCAATCCCAGGATCCCGTCCGCACCCACCGTTCGCTGGTCGTGAAAGACGACGTGCTCGTCCGGTTGCGGCGCGGTACGTCCCTGAAGGCGCTCAAGGCGCTGCTGGCGCAGATTGGCGGCACCGTCACGGACAGCCTGCCACGGCTGGGTTTGTACCGGGTTCATCTCGTCCCCGGCAGCAACCTCAAGGATGTGCTGGATCAACTGGCCGCGAACCCGGACGTGGAGGCCGCGGAACCGAACTACGTCTACAAGGCCCTGGCGCCGCAACGGGCGGCGGGCGACACCCAGAGCCCTTTGCGCACTTGGCAGGTGCCGGCGGCAGGAAGCACCGTGCCGGCGGTGGCGGTCCTGGATACCGGGCTGATGCAGACGCCGGGGCTGAACAATGCGGTGGTGGCGTCGTACAACGCCATCGATCCCGAACTGCCGATTTCAGATACACAGGGGCACGGCACCCAGATGGCCTTGATCGCGTCCGGCATCGCTCCGCTGCTCGGCGACGCGGCTTCGGCCGCAGATGTGCCGGTCGTACCGATCAGGGTGTTTGACGACAACGGCTATGCATCGAGTTTCGGCCTGATGCAGAGCATGCTTTTCGCGCTCGACCATCAGGCGCGGGTGATCAGCCTGAGCTGGGGGTCGGATACGGATAGCCAGTTCATTGACGACGCGGTTTCATACGCGACCGGGCAGGGGGCCGTGGTGGTGGCGGCAGCCGGGAACGAACCGACCGGCAAGCCGTTTTATCCCGCGGCCTGCAGCAATGTCCTCGCGGTCAGCGCGCTTAACCCGGACGGCAGCGTGTGGACGAACTCCAACTATGGCAGCTTCGTCAGCCTGGCGGCGCCGTCTTTCGCCGATCTGCCCGTCGGGTATAAGGGGCCGGCCGGTACCTATGTCGGCACGTCGATTGCCACGGCCTACACGGCCAATGCCATTGCCCGGTATCTTGCCCTTCACCCGGCCGCCACGGCGTCCCAGGCGGTTGCGGCGCTTACCGCGTCTCTCACGCCCGGGGGAAGCGGCATCGGCGATCCGCACTACGGCGCGGGCAAACTGGACGGCAGCGCGTTGACCACGTATCTGAAGTAAGCTTGAGTCCTAGGCAGCGATTCGCGCATAGTTCCTTCTCAACACGAACAACCGGGGGAACTACTATGGACATGCGGCGGATCATTGTGGCGGCGATCGGGGTGGCGGCAGGAGTCGCACTGGGACAACACGCCGATGGACAGCACTCCCAAACGCCTCATGCGGCGGCGATACAGCCGGCCCGGGCCGAGGACCCTTCCGCCAACTGGCCGTGGAAGAAGTACTTCGCGACCGGCCAGACCCTGGCCCCCGTCACCGGGCTCAAACAGGGCGACGAGGCGTTCGAGGTGCGCGATAGCGCCAAGCATGTGCTCGGCTGGGTGTTCCGGACAGACCGCGTCTCCCCGGTGGTCAAAGGCCGTAATGCGGAAATCGGCGTCATGGTGGCGCTAGGGAAAGACGGCGAGATTGCCGGTGTAGAGGTCATCGAGAACCACGAGACCCCCGCCTATTTCCGACGCTTGACGGGTGCTTTCTATCACCAGTTTGTCGGGCACGCGGTCAGTGCGCCTTCTTCGGACATCGACGCCGTTACAGGCGCCACGATTTCCTCCCGGGCGGTCATCGAGGATGTCTTCCAATCGGCAGCGGAACTGCTGAAGGTGGTCCGGCCGGCGGATCCCCAGACGTGATGCAGTCCCTGCCTTCCCGAGGACGGCCATGCCGAAAGCGCTGACGCTTGACCAGCAGGTGTGGGTTGACAACACCCTTGGGGCCCTGTCGCTCGAGGAGTGCGTGGGCCATCTGCTGATGCCGGACGGCCGCGGTTACCGGCCCGAGGATTTGACGGAACTGCTCCGCGAGGTGCCGCTGGGTTGCCTGTTTGTGGACGCGCGGGAGCGCGATTGGCTTGGCCGTACACTTGACGCGGTGCAGTCGAACGCGCGGGTCCCGCTGGTCGTTGGCGCGGATATGGAGTCCGGCGTTGCCGGCGGGACAGGTTACCCGTATGCCATGGGGTTCGGCGCCGCCGCCGACCCCGCGCTGGTGCGGGCCCGGTCGCGGGCCCTGGCTCGCGAAACGCGCGCCTTGGGCGTGCACTGGGTCTTCGAGCCGGTCGCGGACATCCTCTATAACTTCCGGAACCCCGAGACCGACTTGAGGGCGTTCGGCGACAAGCCGGCCCGGGTGAGGGCGCTGGCGGTGGCCCAGGTGAACGGGTTGCAGGAGGATGGGCTGCTGGCCGCCACAGCCCGCCATTTTCCCGGCGCCGGGCTTGACGACCGCGACTCGCGCTACAGCACCACGTTTAACCCGCTCGCGATGGGCAAGTGGCGGCGGACCTACGGTTCCGTGTGGCGCGCCGCGATCGATGCGGGCGTCATGGCGGTGATGACCGGGCACATCGCCTTGCCTGAGTACGAGGGACTGGCCGAGCGACCGTCTGAAGCCCTGCCCGCCACGCTTAGTCCGCGCCTGCAGACCGACCTGCTGCGCGGTGAACTGGGATTCAGGGGCGCGGTCGTGTCGGCGCCGGCTACCATGGGGGGCATGACCTCCCGCGTGAGCGCCGGTGAACTGGCGCTGCAATTCGTCCTGGCCGGCGGGGACGTGCTGTTGTTTGCCGATGCACGGCGCGATTTTGCGCGGTTAATGCAAGCGGTGCGCGACGGGCGCTTGCCCGAGGCCCGGGTGCGCGAGTCGGCGCGGCGGGTGTTGGAGTTGAAGGCGCGGGTGGGTTTGCACCGGGGCCTGAAGGCCGCCGCTCCCACGACCGCGGAATCGACCCCCTATCAGGCCCAGGCCCAGGAGGCCGCCGATCGTGCCGTCACGGTGTGGAAGAATGATGGCCTGCTGCCTGCCCGCTTGCCGGCGGGCGCCCGCGTGCTGACGGTGACGGTGCGCGGGGAAGAGGGGCCGGATGATTTGGCGCAGGACCTGGACATTGTGGATAGCGAACTCAGGTGCCGCGGATATGCGGTCGACCACCTGCTCAACCCTGACGATGCGACGCTCTGCGGGGCAGTCACTCGGTACAATTTCGTTTGTGTGAACGTCGTGCGGCAGCCGATGGCTCTTTTCGGCCGTGGCCGCAACGGCGGAGCCCCGGCCGCGGCCGGGTGGCGCGGTATCTGGCTGGAGCGCCGGAACGTGGTCTTCACGGCGTTCGGCTCCCCCTTCGTCGTCTACGAGGCCTCCCAGTGGCCGAACGCGGTGCTGACGTACGGGGCGTGCGACGCCTGCCAGCGGGCGGCCGTGAAGGCGTGGCTGGGCGAAATTGAGCCGCGCGGCGTGCTACCGGTCACTTTGCCGCGGTTTTGACGAACGTGGCCGGCTCCGGCCGAACGCGGTCGGTCGCTGAGTCGATCTCGTGCAAGGCCACGGTCGAATCCCCGACGACGACGGCATACGACGGTGTCTCGGTCCATGCCCCCGTGTTCAGGTAAAGGATCCCGTCGACGGTATCGACTTCCGCGTAATGTGTATGGCCGCAGGTGACGGCGGCAAAGCCGTTCGCGCGCGCGTAGCGGACGGCGTTCTGCAGGACGTTGCGGCGCAACACGGCGTAGAGCCTCGGCCAGCGCTTGGCGTACTGGGCGACGTGCATCGGTTCGGCGCCGAGCCGGACCCGCAGACCGTGCATAAGCCGGAAGGCAAAGATGAAGAGGCGGTGGTACGGCATGATGTGATCGAAGTAGAATCCATGCTGCACGTAGAGCTGCCGGTCAATGGCATACGAGGGCACGAAGCGGATGGCGCCGGGTTCGGGCGGGCGGTAGTCCTCATCGTGGTTTCCCTGGACCCACACAACGGGCCGACGCTGCGATTCGGCAGCGAGGTGCGCGAGCGAGGCGAGGTGGTCCGGGCGCATCCGGTGATACCGGTAATCCACCGTGTCGCCATTGAGGATGAGCGTGACGCCGGCCGGCAACTGGTCCAGGAAACGATCGAAGGCGTCCCGGCGGCAGTGCCGCGACCCCAGGTGCACGTCGCTGATGACGATCGCGTTCACGCGGAGCGCCCGTGGCGACGCCGATGACCGCGTTCTTCCTGATAATCGCGCGCGACGGCTGCCAGGGCCAGGCCCACAAGGCCGCCCAGCAGCCATGTCGTGGCGGGCAATTGGAGGTTGAAGTCCCCGATCGAGTGGATGCCCATGGCGAACAAGGCGAAGAGGGCGCCGAGGACCAGGCGGTCGGCTTCGGGTTCCAGTTCGGGAGACTCCTCGCGCCAGCGGCGAAGCTGCCGGCGCCGGGCGTTGAGCAGCACCGCGGTGACCGTGCCTATGGCCGCCAGGAACAGGACGACGCCCGCCACGCCATACTCCTCCAGTAGTTGTACCCAGTCGTCGTGAACGTAATAGGAGTGAAATGTATCGTTCAAGCGCGTGGGCCAAATGCCTTTCGCGCGATCGCCGTCGCCGCTCGCCGCGACATGCCACCAGATATTCGGGTGCATACCGGGGCCGATCCCGATCACGCGGGCCTCATTCCAGGCGCGAAGACCGGCGGCGCTCATTTGGAACCGGTCCGAAAGCGTGAACTGGCGCCACGGGTATTCCTTGAAACGCTGTACGTAGGACCCCCCCGCCAGGACAACGATCGCGACGACGCTGGCCAGGAGCGCCATCCCGCCGGTGCGCCACAGCCACCGCCTGCCCGAAGGCAGCCGGCTCGGGGCCAGCCAGAGGGCGAGCGTCAGCAGGGCGAGCGTCACCGCGCCGGCGCCGCGGGACTTGCTCAGGACAATGCCGGCCAGGGCGATGGCGGCTACCCCGACGGCAGCGAGCCGCGTCCGGCGTGGGACGGAGCGCGCTAGCAGGGCGGCCAATGCCAACCCGAGTCCCAGCTCCATCAGTCCGGCGAAGTGGTCGGGGCAGAAATAGGTGCCGGTGGCACGGTAGTGCCCCAACTGGTAGTCCGGAAAACCCGGCACCCACAGGACGCGCGCGTTGTGGAAGACGAAATGATTGACGATTCCGTAGAGCCCGATCAGCGCAATATTGAGGCCCAGGATGTTCGTGATGCGCCGTTGCGCGGGTGGTGTCGTGCCCAGCATGACCGTTCCGGCGAGCATAACCGGGGTCACGTGGAGGAGCAGGCTGCGCTCCGCGTCCTGGAATACGTCAGCTTGAATCGCCCGGATGAGCGCGTAAACGAGGAAGGGTAGGTAGGCGAGCAGCAGTAGCGCGGCGAACCGGTTGAACGCCAGGCGGTCGCTCCCGAGCACGGCATTCGTCAGGAGGCGCAGGGCCAGGAGGCCCGTGGCGGCAAACACGATGCCGGCAAAAGGCCAGAACCACCAGATTTCCCAGGCCGAGAAGAGCCAGGTCGCGCCGACCCAGAGGGTGAGCAGCAGCGCCAGCACCGCGCGGCCGCACCATGCATCGAATCGTTCCGGACCGGTCGTCATGTGTCAGGCATCTCCATCGTCAATCAGCGAGTCGGATACCATAAGGCAGGACGGGACCGTTCCACAAGCCTGCGATGTTAATATCATAATATTGACATATTATTATTGTATGATAGTTTATCGCCATGAACACAACGAAGCCTGTGGCGGCCGGGTTGCCGACTGAGTTGCTTGAACGCATGGCCTCGACGCTGCGCGTGCTGGCTCATCCGCAGAGGCTCCGGATCGTCGAGATGCTGCAGGGCGAAAAGGAAGCGCCGGTGCATGCGATCGTTGCGCGGCTGGGGGCGCCCCAGGCGGCCGTCTCCCAGCATCTGAATCACATGCGGCGCGCGGGGCTGCTGCGGGGGGTGCGGCGCGGCAAAGAGGTGTGGTACGGCATCACGGAGCCCAGCGCAACGACCGTACTCGACTGTATTCGCCGAAAGCACGCCAAAGGCTGACGGCGCAACGTCTTACGGAGGAATGGACTATGAAGATTGTGGTCATCGGAGGCGTGGCGGCCGGAGCCTCGGCCGCGGCCCGGGCGCGGCGACTGGATGAATCGGCGGAGATCGTCGTTCTGGAAAAGGGACAGCATGTCTCCTTCGCCAACTGTGGGTTGCCCTACCATATAAGCGGCACCATCAAGGATCGGGACAGCCTGCTCCTTCAGACGCCGCAAAGCCTGAAGGCGTCACTCAATCTCGATGTGCGCGTGGGGCATGAGGTCCGGGCGATCGACCGGCTCGCGCGTGTCGTCCATGTCCGCGAGGTCGACAGCAGTCGGGACTACGACGAGGCCTACGAGGCATTGGTGCTGTGCCCGGGCGCCCTGCCCATTCGGCCGGCCTTGCCCGGGATTGACCATCCGCGCGTCTTCGTGCTGCGCAACATCGGCGATATGGACCGCATCAAGGCGGTCGTCGACAGCGGGGCCCGCAAGGCGGTCGTCATCGGCGGCGGCTACATCGGCGTGGAAATGGCCGAGAGCCTCAGGCAACGCGGCTTGGATGTGGATCTGGTCGAACTCATGGACCAGATCGTGCCGCCGCTGGATAGGGAGATGGCGCGCGACCTCGAGACGCATCTGCGGGCGCACGGCGTAGTCCTGCACCTGGGCACCGCGGCTGCGGCTTTCCGGGACGAAGCGGGACGCGTGCGGCTGGAACTCACCAACAACACGACGCTAACCGCCGACTTGGCCATCCTGTCGGTGGGGGTCCGTCCGGACACGGCGTTGGCAAAGCAGGCCGGTCTGGAGCTGGGTCCGCGAGGCGGTATCAAGGTCGATGCGCACATGCGTACTTCTGATCCTGCCATCTACGCGGCAGGCGATGCCGTCGAGGCGACCGAAACGGTCACGGGCGAGTCCATGCTCATCCCCTTGGCCGGGCCGGCCAACCGGCAGGGCCGCATCGCGGCCGAGGCCATCTGTGGTCGCGACACTTCGTACGAGTCGACCCAGGGCACGGCCATCGTGAAGGTCTTTGACATGACCGGCGGCGGCACGGGCGCCTCTGAGAAGACTTTGAAGAAGCTTGGTCGACCCTATCGTAAGATTTACCTGCACCCGTCCGGTCACGCCGGCTACTACCCCGGGTCGGCTCCCATGCACGTCAAGGTGCTCTTTGCACCCGACACGGGGCACCTGCTCGGTGCCCAGGTCGTCGGTTATGACGGCGTGGACAAGCGGCTGGACGTGTTCGCCACGGCGCTACGCGCAGGTATGACGATCCAGGAATTGCAGGACCTCGAACTGTCCTACGCCCCGCCGTACGGCTCGGCCAAGGATCCCGTCAACATGGCCGGGTTCATTGGCGCCAACTTGCTCAAAGGGGACGTCGAGTTTTGGTATGCCGAGGACTTCCCAACCCGTACCGCGGACGGCACGATCATCGATGTACGTGGCCCGCAGGAGTTTGAAACGTGGCATATCCCGGGCGCGGTCAATATTCCTCTCGCCAAACTGAGGGGCGCCATCGAACGTATTCCGCGCGACAGGCCAACGTATCTGTACTGCAAGGTGGGCTTTCGCAGCTATCTTGCCTATCGCATTCTCCGGCAGCGCGGGTTCGACAAGGTGACCACCCTCGCGGGCGGCAGCATGACGTTCTGCAGCACGCATGCTGCGAATGTGACCGGCCAACCGGAAGCGCCGATCACATTCTATGCGCAGGACAAACCCGTCGCTTCGGCATCTCCGGGTAAGGTGGTCGAGATTGACTGCTCGGGGATGCAGTGCCCTGGGCCGATCCGACGCTTGAACGAGGAAATGGACAAACTGGCGGGTGGTGATGAACTCAAGATCACGGCTTCCGATCCAGGCTTCATGGCTGACGCCCCCGCTTGGTGTGCCAAGAGAGGCCACGATGTGCTAAGCATCGCGACCGAAGGTGCATTAGTCCGCGCCCGTATACGGAAGGGCACACGTGCTGTTTCCGGTATGCAAACAGAGTCTTCTCATATTCTAAAAGATAAGAAAGCATTCGTTGTATTCTCGGGTGATCTCGACAAAATCCTGGCGGCGTTCGTCATGGCCAACGGTGCCATTTCGATGGGCAGTGACGTGACTCTCTTCTTCACGTTCTGGGGACTCAATGCCCTGCGCAAGGACCAACCCCAGGCGTCAGGCAAGGGCCTGCTCGACTGGATGTTCGGGTGGATGATGCCCAAAGGTCCCGACAAGTTGGCTTTATCCAACATGCATATGCTGGGGATGGGTACTGCCTTGATGAAACATGTGATGAAGCAGAAGGGCGTCGATAGTCTTCCGGCCCTTATGGGTATGGCGCGTTCAGCCGGTGTGAAGCTAGTGGCCTGCACGATGTCGATGGATGTCATGGGCATCCGGAAAGAGGAACTGATCGACGGGGTCGAACTGGGCGGCGTGGCGGCCTTTCTGGGCGAAGCCGATCAATCGAACATGACCCTGTTCATTTGAGCGCATCCCACGCCAGTCGCCGGCAGCGGGACGTCGCTTTTGCCGGCCGTATTGTCATGCTAATCGGACAGGATGTCCATGCGGGTACGCATCCTGTGCTGTCTCTGAGCCGTCGCGGCAGCGAAATCACCCACTTAACGCGATGTGCCCATCCGGTGAACGAGAAATCGGCGTCCCGGCAGTCTGAATCCCGTTTTTGGCATGTCTCCTGCTAATGAAAAAACACGTCAGAGTTGGCAACACTGCGTATCAGGGCGGACCCCCTCCTCCTGATGCGCCGGGGAAGGAGGCTGAGACGCCCTGCTATGCAAGCCAGCAGGGCGTCTCACGTTTTGTGGCGTACGAGGGTCTTGCCTTTCCACGTCAGCACCTTGCGGCGTTTCAGGCTCTGCAGCAGGCGTGACAGCGTCTCGGGCGTCGTACCGATGGCCGCCGCGACGTCCTTCTTCGAGACAGCTAGAGTGACCGTCTTTTCCGATCCGAACTGCTCGTCCAGAAACCAGAGCAGGCGGTCTTCGGTATCGTGACCCGAAAGCTGGACGATCCGTTCGGCCAGATACCGTTGCTTGCGCATCAGCATGCGGATGAAATCATTTCGGAACCCCGTCGCATCCAGAAGGCGCAACATATCGGCCCGGGGAAAGACGAGCAGGTCGCTGGGTGCCAGCGCCGTTGCTGTGACCGGATAGCGCTCCTGCTCGAAGAGTACGACTTCGGCAAACGTTTCGCTGGGCCGTACGATCTTGATCACCACCTCGTTACCATCCGCGGTGGTCTTGTGAAGCTGCACGGCCCCGCGGCGCAGCAGGTAGATGGCAGTTCCCGGCTGCCCCTCCCGGAAAAGGAGGTCGCGTTTCTTCAACTCCCGCTGTGAGCAGATCGAGGCCAGCGACTTGAGACTCTCTGGCGCCAGGTCTTTGAAGAACGCGCTTTCCGCGAGGATTTGGTAACCGGTCATAATGGTTCCTCTGTGCCTGACACAACCTCTCAGAATCTTGACGCATGTCAAGGACCTCCGCGCGGGTGTATGCATAATGGCTGGCGTAACGAGAGTTCGGGAGTAGACTCAAGTCAACCAAGCAGGAGATCGGACGATGAGCAACATGTTTTGTTACCAGTGCGAGCAGACGGCCAAGGGAACGGGGTGCACGACGGTCGGGGTATGCGGCAAGGACCCGGAGACGGCGGGGTTGCAGGATATGCTGGTCGTGGCAGCTCTCGGCGTGAGCCAGTACGCTCATGAACTCGGGAAGATGGGCGTGCGCGACCATGCAGCGGACGTCTACATGCTGGAAGCCCTGTTCACGACGGTCACTAACGTGAATTTCGAGCCCAAGCGTATCGAGCTTATGATCCGCAAAGGAGTGGCGATCCGCGACGCGCTAAAGACGCGCTACGAGGCGGTCTGCAAGGCCAAGGGGGACAAAGCCGGAACCTTTGGCGGGCCCGCGACGTGGATTCCGGCCGCGGATCTGGCCGGCCTGACCAAGCAGGCCGAGGAAGCGTCCTTCGAAAAGCGTATCGCGGCGCTCGGGGCCGACGTGGCCGGCGTGCGGTACCTGTTATTGCTCGGTCTCAAGGGCATGGCGGCGTATGCGGACCACGCCTTGATCCTCGGCAAGGAGGACGCCGCGGTCTATGCGTTCATGCACGAGGCCCTGGCTTACCTCGCGAAGCCCGATCCGACGCTCGACGCACTGTTGCCGCTCGTGCTCAAGACCGGTGAAGTCAACCTGCGCGTGATGGAACTGCTCGACCAGGCCAACACCGGCGCCTACGGGACTCCCGTGCCGACCCCCGTCAACACCGTGCCGGTCAAGGGCAAGGCCATCCTGGTCTCGGGGCATGACCTCAAGGATCTGGAAGGATTGCTCAGGCAGACCGAGGGCAAAGGCGTCAATATCTACACGCACGGCGAAATGCTCCCGGCTCATGGCTACCCGGCGCTCAAGAAGTACAAGCACCTGGTGGGCAATTATGGCGGCGCCTGGCAGGATCAGCGCGCGGAGTTCGACCAGTTCCCTGGCGCCATCCTGATGACCACGAACTGCATCCAGAAGCCGAAGGATACCTATAAGGGGCGCATCTTCACATGCGGCCTGGTGGCCTGGCCGGGCGTGACGCACGTGGCGGACGGCAACTTTAAGGCGGTGATCGACGCCGCGCTGGCGGCCCCGGGCTTTGCGGCGACCGAGCCGGCCAAGACAATCCTCGTGGGTTTCGGGCACGGCACCGTGCTGGGCGTGGCCGACAAGGTTATTGATGCGGTCAAGGCCGGCGCGATCAAGCGGTTCTTCCTCATCGGTGGTTGTGACGGCGCCAAAAGCGGTCGCAACTATTACACCGAGTTCGCCCAGGCCGTGCCGAACGACTGCGTGATCCTCACGCTGGCGTGCGGCAAGTACCGGTTCAACAAGCTGGAGTTCGGAACCGTCGGCGGATTGCCGCGGCTATTGGACATGGGCCAGTGCAATGACGCGTACTCGGCCATCAAGGTCGCGGGCGCGCTGGCCGGTGCGTTCAACTGCACGGTCAACGATCTGCCGTTGTCGTTGGTGCTGTCCTGGTACGAGCAGAAGGCCGTGTGTATCCTGCTCACGCTGCTCCACCTCGGCATCAAGAACATC
The DNA here is from genome assembly GCA_903895695.1 of uncultured bacterium. Classification (GTDB taxonomy): domain Bacteria; phylum Verrucomicrobiota; class Kiritimatiellia; order CAIKKV01; family CAITUY01; genus CAITUY01. The sequence goes on along the minus strand of CAITUY010000002.1, from coordinate 985 downwards.
CGGCTCGGCCCGACATTGCCGGCGTTTATCACGCCCGCGGTGCTCAACGTACTGGTCGAGAAGTTCGCGATCAAGCCCGTCACCACCGTCGAGGCCGACCTGAAGGCCGCGCTGGCAGGGAACTGAGCGGAGACAGAAGTCAGAGGCCAGAAGACAGAAGTCAGACTTCGGAAGGGGCGGGAGAAACCCGCCCCTTTTTCATTTGTCTTGGGTGCAGACTTGCCTTGGGTGCGAGACGCTCTCGCGGTTGACACGCACCCTCGAAGTCCCTACCTTCCTCTCATGCAGTGGGTTGCGCAATCTGCAAAGGACATAGTCGCCGGGACACTGGGACAACGCCTCTGCGACGCCGTGGAACGCTTTCTTGCCGATCTCACCGAGGTTCACCATATCGAGACTGACTCCAACGCCAGTGTCGATAACGAGTTCAACCGGATGATCGCGGGGCCGCCGCCCGGAAAGGTTGATGGAATGTCACTGTTGATTCCGAAGTCTGAAATCGTTGCGCCGTTGATCTTTGTTATCCGGGGTGAGAAGGTGCTGCTCGACGCCGACATTGCGGCTCTCTACGGTGTTGAGGCCCGGGCGCTGAATCAAGCCGTTGCGCGGAACCGGGCGCGGTTCCCGGTAGATTTCATGTTTCAACTCACTTCGGAGGAGGCTGAAAGCATTCGGGCCCAGTTCATGGCTGATCCGAAAGTGAGGAGTTGCAACTCATCACAGTCTGTGATGAGTTCCCGAAAACACCGCGGCCGGGCCTACCGTCCCTATGCCTTTACTGAACAGGGTGTGGCCATGCTTTCCAGCGTCCTGCGGTCCCCTCGGGCGGTCGAGGTGAACATCGCCTGAGCTTCCCCCCATCAGTTGGACAACTTCAGGGCTGAACTAAGATACAATGTTGGCTCGATATTCCTATGGTTTTGTTCCCTCCTTTTTCCACCCCAAAGGGTGGACCTATAGCATTGGAATTGGTGGTGGGCAGGCT
>CAITUY010000001.1 GCA_903895695.1 uncultured bacterium | reverse complement strand
TTGGAACCGCTCCACGTCCTACGCCAACTGCGTGAAGATCCATCGCTTGGATCTGTCACGCGAGCAAATGGACAAAGCCTGGGCCATGCTCGACATGGCAGAGGTGTACGATGCCTTAAGCGGCATCATGCATGAATGGGCGGCGGCCCACGAGTGGCGGGTTCAGGCGGGATTCAATGGCAGGTCATCCGGTTACTTGGTGCTGTACCAGGGTGGCCTGGACTACCAGAACGCGAAAACTGCGCAGTGCGACACCTGCGGCAAGTTGACTTGGCATAAGGAGAATGTGCCATGCACTACGCAAAGATGCTCAGGCACGCTGACTGTGCTGGAAAAGCCGAGGCCGCAGGTCGTGACCTATCCCGGCCGCGGAATGGATCAGTCCGAGGATTTCTCGGAGTGGTCGCTGGACCAACTGCGAGACAGGGTCAAGCTCGTGCAGGACTTCGATAAACTGTGCGATGCAGTCGTGGCCGAGTTCCTGTACCACGCGGCGGCGTACACGGTCGTCACCAAGGACATCATGGCGCCCAGGACTGTCAAGGTGCTGGAACCGGTCTGAGCAACGCGGTGCCCCCGCGCATGGTAATGGGAAGGAGATCAACCCAACGGGCGGGCTCACTCCGGTGAGTCCGCTCTTTCTTCGTCGGGAGGAGGCAACAGTGGAACGATTGTGCGAGTTGACAGTGACGGTCGGCGGCTACAACAAGCCCAAGGAGAAGTGCATCATCGCCGCTTGCATGGTGGAATGGTGCTTCCGCAGGAATGATTTTGGCTTTGTAAAACCGGAATGCGGACGGAGGCATCTGCTCCAGGCGTCATCAATGGGAACGCTCTACGAGTTCGAACAGGCGAGCGGGATCATTGAGCGCATAGAGCGGGCCATTTGGCGCGCGAACGGCGGCATCTGCCACGTGCAGGTCGAAGCCAGGGAATACAGCAGGAATCTTGAGCCAGTGCTTCTTCAAGAGGATGAACTCGAACTCCAGATCGCCTGATTCTTACTTCTTTTCCCTTGCCCGGATCTTTCCGATCCGGGCTTTCTTCACAGCCTAGCGGTAGCTCTCTCCCGCCCCTCGCCCGCATTCATGCGCACACGCATCAACCATGTACCCAAGCCCCGTCGGGCCGTCGCCGCCAGCCCTTCAGGAAGTCGTCAAAGGCATCCTTGTTCTGGTAGACATCGCATTGGAGTTGATCGACACGCGCGTCTTTGATCCTTTTCCACTGCTCGACGCGCTGAGCAGTCGGCACGACGTACTCAGCAAACGACGGTTCCAGCGGGGACATTCCGGCGCTGCACACCAGGAAGACCGCATCCGGCAGTCCCATGTAAAATGCTTTTGTCAGTTTCGCGGTCACATTCAGAGCTTCGATGGTCATGCCGGCATTCCTCCCCGATTTCACAAATGCGTTTCTTTTCCCTTGCCCGGGTCTTTTCTATCCAGGCTTTTTTCCCAGCTTAGCGGTAGCTATGGCGTTTCGACGAGGTTGGTCATGCAGAACTTGGCTTTTACGCCGGCTTCCTCGCAAATCCTCAGGAAAGGCAGAACAATATCGCGGTCAGCGATGTCTTTCGACAGACGGAAACTGCCGCCGCGCCAGACCGGTTTCTCGGGGTACGACATTGCCCGGTAGACCTGCTTCATCCGGACCATGGCGTCTGTCATTTTACGACGGCGTGGCTGGATGATCTTCACCGGCGAATAGACGACATGACGCGCGCCGACCTGTTTTGCGAATGCGACAAGCCCCCGAAGATCATCAAGAGTCTGTGCTTCTTCCAGACCGAAGTCGGCCAAACTCTTGTGGCCCGCAACAGGCGATCGTGGGAAAAGCGGGTCGATTCGTAGTACTATAGGAATGCGGGCTCCGGCAAGCGCCACGACTGCAGCCTTCCTGTCCTCCACAGATGGCGCCCCGGGATCGTAAAATATACGTGCTGGTTCCCGCCAAAAGGCCAGACTCACCTCAACCTGTAATGCTGGCAACCCCTCGCGCTCGAACACCTTCCGTTTTGGGTTATCAAGCGTCAGCACATTCAGCTCCTTGAACAAATTCAGGTAGCCATCTCGCACAGGCAAGCCTGGATTCTTGGTCAGGATGGTGATTGTCGTAAACCGCCGCCGATGATCTAGCATCCGCTCCAATGCGTACCGCGTGTGTCGATAACGTGACTCCAGCCCCTCCTGTAACGCATCCGTGCTATTGCTCAGGTGGACAGGCGCAGCCGGGACCTCAAACTCCTCAAGGTCGCTCACATCCTTGTCCACGAGCTTCTCAAAACCCTCTTTCGGGCAAACACGGTCCAACGTGTAACCATTCGCGTAGCAGTAAGCACAATTGTGGGCACACCCGACATAGCTGTTGATGCAATACCGATGGCCACTCGGGAAAACGTGCTGCGCAGCAAACGGGCAGTACCACTTGATGACTTTGGGTCGCGTGGGTTCAACCACTTCTTTCGCTGATCGTTTCGGCAAGAAATAGCGTGCGAGCGCTATCTGATCCTGCAAGGCCGCGCGTTCCCAGACGGCCCTGAAGTCAGGATGTACTCTCTTCACCAATTCCAGACAGTCGAGATCAGTTGTTGTCATGCGTCCGTCCTCCGACCAGGTGAACAATCGGCAAACCGAATTCCTTTGCCAGGAATTCCGCAAGCAGCCTTCGATGGCAATGGGCCGGATCAACCTCAGCGCACAGAAGGCAGGGGCGCTCATACCGGCTGTATTCTGCGGTCCACAGCTCCCCCATTCGTCGCTCGACAATAAGGTTTTCGTACGCCGGCTCGTACGATGCCCACGCGCCGCCTGCCTTATACGCTTTGAGCATGGCCGCGGTCGGCGCAAACGCGACTTCGTGCCTGTACGCAAGGCCAGCCCCTTCCACGAGCGCGCGGATGTGCTTGCCGGATGCGAACTTGAAATAGCGGCCCTCACTGTGAAGGCGTATGTCAATGACCGCATCCACTGAGTGCCTGCGCAAAAGGCCAAGAAACGGTTCGTCGTGTTGACCCTGTGTCCCTATGGTCCAAATTGCTGTTGTCATCGGAGTCCTTCCTTCGCCGGTACGTTCTCAGATATCCAATCCCGCCCTGCTCGGCCGCTCCAGCCCGAGCATCTTCTTGATGCTGTCTTTCCACCTGATCTTGGGATTGTCCTTCAGTCGGCCGTAGAGATCGCCAATCATCTCCCGTGAGCATTGCCGGATCAGTTCCGCGCCCATCTTGTGCATCTCAGGCGAAGCGCCGTTGAGCGTCAGTCGCTGTTTCACGTCATTCATCAGGCCGATCCAAATGGTGTCGGTCACATCGGCGTCAACAGCCTCGACAATGTCTTCAACGTGAGTGTCGAGCATCGGTTCACACGATACGCTCGTCTGGAATTCAAATTCGTAGGCCCATTGCAGCGCCAAGCGCCGTTCCTCATAAGTGGGAGCATTCGGTTCCCATGCTTTCAGAACCGCATCTGACATGGAGCCAATGGTAAATCTGAACATCAGCTTGTCCCTGTGGTAAGGGAACCAGTCGCAGATTGCCTGAATGCACTCAAGATGAGGCTTGGTTACCACCACTACCTCATGACCTTTCGCCAGAAGACGGCGCAAAGCGTCCATGCATATATCCAGACATTCCGGCGTAATGTCGTGAGTCGAAGGGAACATAACGCGCGTCGGCTTGCCGCGACCAGCTTCCAGCAGCTTCGCCGGCAGCGCGGTTTGCTGTTTCCATGTGCCGACGGATGATCGGCCAAACCGAATGGCCATGCTCTTAGCGTAGCAGTACGCGCAATCATGCGAACACCCCATGCAGACATTGACTGTCTTGCACGCCCATTCCTTGGTGCCAGTGAGTTGCTTTGTCATGAAGCCCGCCCTCCCTCCATGTCATTGGTTCATCTCTATCGGATGCCACCAGTATGCGCCACAGGCAGAGGCGGGTGAAAGAGGACTATCCGGGCGAGCGCGGGATATTGCGGGTCAATGTGGCGTGAGCACTCGGGCGTTTCGCAGCATAGACAGACGGTCTCGCATGCACATGTCCACGACATACCCCGCTACAATGGAGACACGCCGGACCCGCGGGGGGTATCCGATGAGTGCGACCGGCAAGGCAAAGTACTGGGAGTGATGTACGCCGAGCATGCTGTCACACGCTACGGTTGCGTAAGTTTGCGAAAAATGTCCCAGTTGACCTCCTGCACGCCCTCCTCTCGATGCTGATTGGGTTGACGATGCGATACGGAGCAGTTTGGAAAATGGAGGCCCTGCTGACTCACGTCGCCAACAGCGTCTCACTCACGGAAAAGCTTTGATCGAAAACCCCAACGAATCTTGCAACTCCTGCCGTTCCGGCGCGCCGGTCGGTGGGTTGCCAATTGGATAGAGTTGGCCCTTTTCGACGAATACCTCGATCTTATCCGGTATGAAGTACTTCCGAGTCTTGAAACAATAGATCTCCAGCGACTGCAAATTCACTCGGAAGTTCAGATCAGTGGGCAGAATAGGCATCTTCATCTTCTCTCTAAGGCCGTCTGCCAATGCGATTCTTACCTGGCTCATCTCCTCGCCAAACTCTGACAACAGGACCAACCGGGGATTCCAGAACTTGATGCTAGCGACAGTCCCAATCAGTCCAAGATGGTTTTGGTACAGAGTTGATGCGTTCTTCTTCGAGTCAAGCCCAGCCTTCGCGTCGTAGGCCAGCTCGGACTTCTTCAGTGATCCGATATGGGCAACAAGGACATCAATTGAATCCATCTCGAACGGTTCAGCGAACCTGCGGTTGTCTTCTTCCATCCCGGTGTCCCAGCCGGAATCACAAGTCATCCTAACCACCCGCCTGCTGCCATCCGGACACGCGACCCTCACAATGAACCCCAAAGCATAGTTAGAGGTGATCATTTCGTGGTGTTTGGCCTCTGTTGTGAATAGGTCAATCCCGCGATCAATGTTATAGTGTTGATGACGATTGAGCAGAACTATGTCTTCAATGTATGACGCTTTCGGAGGACCTGCCAAGTCGAAGTAACCAGCGAATTTCTTGAACGCACCGAGGTTTATGAATAACTTGATGCGTTTCCGGCGCGTACGCTTGCCCGGAGTCTTCTTATTCCTTTTGAGGAGCAGCGAGAAGATGCCCTCTAGCTCAACTGTGTGGTCATTGTGCGCATGCGAAATCAGGACATGATCCACGTCATCAATCCTGAAGCCCGCTTTCAAGAAGTTCTCGATGAAATTGAAACCAGGGTCAATGACCACCCCAATATTTCCTGTCCTGAGGAAATAGCCCCCTCCTTTGTTGAGAAAGTCCTCGCGTAAAGGAGGCAATAGTGGGGTGTAAGAGTTCCACTTCCGCAGAACTGTCAGCGTTGGGTAGGGTTGACTTGGGCTCTTGCCTGGCCTCAAGAACTCTTCAAGTTTCTTCTGCTTAGCGCTTGCGTTTTTGTACAGTCCTTTGAAACAGGGATCACTGCGAACATTGCCAAGATACTCAGCGACGAGAACGTTAAGGGGCGTCTCTTTGGCGCTAGGGATTGTAAAACCTTGCTTCATTTATTGAGACCGAGCCCCTCGAGCATAAGTTCTGACAGTTCCGAGACTCCCTTTTCGCCGCCGAATCCACGAGCCCTCGTGAAGAGATCGTCTATGTTAAGGTGCCGCAGTTTCCCAGCAATGACGCTGCTCTCGAAAGGCATTCCCGCTTTCTGGAATTTCTCAAGCATGCTACACATGACCCGGAAGAGCGCCCTTGTTCCAATCGTCTTGCAGAGCCTGCCTCCTTCTTTCCACTGGTCCGGGAACGCTTTCCCAACACCTGTGTAGAAATTCCAGATAACGTCGTAAAGTACGTCGGGAGCCGGCTGCTTTTTGAGCATGACGGAAAGTTTCTCCCTGAGCCGGTACCTCTCGACGGCCGTTATCAGACTCGCCTGCGAAATGGAACCAGGGCCGGTTCCAAGCATCTTGAGGTGGCGATAGAACGGCGAGTTGACATCCTCATTCAGGTCGACCGCAAGCTTATGCAACTCATAGTATTCCGGAAATACGTTCTTCGATATCCCGAGGAGGTCAAAGACAAGCGATTTGTTGACGGGCTTTTGATTGTAGTTGATTTGAACGAACAGTTCTGCCACCTCAGCGAGGGAGAGATCAATGAGTGCGGTAACAACCAATGAGAAGTGCCGGCGCTTGACGAACTCAAAGGCGCGAAGTCGGTGCTGTCCATCAACAACGAATGCGCACTTCCCTTTAAGGGGCGGCAGTCGCCCCGACGACACGCCTGCGGCAGCTTGGCGTAGTCTGGCAATGTCAAGAGTACCACCGGAGGCGTCATAAACGTCCCCGAGGCAAAGGCCAAGCGCCTCAAGTTCAAGGTTGATAATGATATTGTTAGCGAGGCAGGCGTCCTCCGTCTCAACAAAAGCGGCAATCTCCCTGCTGCGCTTCTTGTTGTAAGCTCTTTGCACGCCATCTTCGCGGTCTATTTCCCTGGTGTTGAAGTAACACATTGGCCGCAGTTCCTCGGCGGAAAGCGAGAAGACAATCAGTTTCCGGTCCCCCTGATTGAGCAATAAGGCTGGGACTTTGTCTGTCATCGTTTACTTGTGCAATTCCGTTGACGTGGCAGCGCGAGTGTGTGCATCCGGTAAACCATGCGCGTAGTCTGGAATACTGGCGGCATAGATGCAAATGGTTTGTTAACGAGGCTTGGAAGGCGTATAAGCCGGTAACGAAGCAATTTCAGTGCCGGGAGGAGACGGTCATGGGCGACAGCAAGTTCTTGAGGCTTCCCATCGGGAATGTCGAGTTGGATATCACTAACCCGCGTATCGCGAAGTTCATCGAGATGTACGGGACGGATATCACGGCGGAACAGATGAGCCTCGCGCTTGGGGCCGGCGAGACGCCGACCGAGGGAAACAATACGACGTTCTACAGTCTACGGGAGTCCATCCGAACGAATGGAGGGATCATCCATCCCATCATCGCCAACCAGCAACCGGACGGCCGATGCGTGGTCATTGAGGGAAACACCCGTGCGCTGATCTACCGAGAGTTTGTGAAGCAGAAGGTGGATGGAGAGTGGGACACGATTCCCTGCATGGTTTACGAGGGGCTGGCGCAGAAGGAGATCGATGCGATCCGACTACAGGCGCACCTTGTGGGACCTCGCGATTGGGACCCCTACTCCAAGGCCAAGTACCTTGACCACTTACGTAACGCCAAGCACCTCACCATGGACCAGATCGTTGACTTCTGCGGAGGGCGCAAGCGGGAGGTGTTGGACTACATCGCGGCTTACAACGATATGGAGGAACACTACCGGCCGCTTGTGACCGACGATCAGTTCGACCAATCACGATTCAGCGCCTTCGTGGAACTTCAACGCCCGCGCGTGAAGCAGGCGATCATCAACCACAAATTCTCGTTTGGCGATTTCTCGAAGTGGGTGATGGACGGGCTCGTCTTCCCTTTGAACATGGTTCGGCAGTTGCCGCGCATTCTGGAGAACCCAAAAAGCAGGGCGGTCTTCCTGAAGGCAGGGGCACAGGAGGCGATGAAGGTGCTGGAGGTGCCTGCTGTCGTCGATTCATTGAAGGGTGTTTCGCTTGAGGATATTGCGCGAGAGGTGAGCAGGCGAGTGTTGGGCATGACCTACTCGGAACTACAGCGCCTCCGCGCGAATGTGGCTGGTGATGAGAACGCCGTGTTGTGCGAGGCGCGGGACAATCTGACTCAGGTGTGCAAGGACATCGCGACGGACGAGTAGATGCCGGAATCCAGCACCCATATCAGGCTTGTTTCCTCGCTCGTCTCGTGGATTGCGACGGAGTACTTCCAAGGCGAAGAGGGGTCTGTATTGGTTGATTCCCCAGAAAGCCTGGCACAAGCGAAACCGCCGGGGATAGCCGGTTACGTGCCAGACGTGTTAGGCCAGGGTTTGTTGGGTGGTGGAGTCGTGATCGGTGAGGCGAAGACTGCGAGCGATGTCGAGAATCTGCATACTCGGGAGCAACTTGAGGCCTTTCTACGTTACTGCGCCGCGAGACCGGGTTCGGTTTTTGTATTCGCTGTGCCATGGCACATGACCCGGTATGCTCGAAGTTTGGTCGGTAGCGTTTGCCGGGCGTGCAAGTGTGGGAGTGTGACCACCTTCGTCTTGGAAAAGCTTGAAGGATGAGTTCTATCTCAATCAATGGCATGCAACGTATCCACCTAAAAAGTGAGCCGAAGCTCGACACGCGTCTTCAGGCCTTTGCCTATCAGACCGCGGCGGTCAATGCTGTTCGGGACCTCGACTTCGCGGCTGTATTCCATGAGCAAGGGTTGGGCAAGACCAAGATCGCCTTGGACGTCATCCTTTACTGGCTGGAAACACGGGCGGTGGACACCGCTCTACTGGTCGTCAAGAAGGGCCTCATCGCCAACTGGATGAAGGAGATAAAGGCTCACACCTATCTGACGCCGCGGTTGATCACCCAGGACAGACGGGCGAACTACTACGCCTTCAACAGTCCAGCCAGGTTGATGTTGACGCACTACGAGGCGGTAAAGGCGGAGAAGGAGCGGTTCCGACTATTCCTCAAGGCTCGGCATGTCGGGGTAGTTCTTGATGAGTCGGCGAAAATCAAGAACCCGGACTCAGAGTTGACTGGGGCGTTTTTCGATTTGGCGCCGCTGATGAAGAAGCGGGTAATCATGACCGGCACGCCTGTGGCCAATCGGCCCTATGACATCTGGGCCCAGATCAGGTTTCTTGACGATGGGAAAGCGCTCGGACAAGACTTCGGCGGTTTCAAGGCGAGTGTGGACCTGACCAATGACCTCGGGGATGACCGCCCCGCGCAGGAACGCCTTGAGGAGCAACTGGACGGGGTCTTTGATAGGATTTCGGACTTCTGCGTTCGCGAGACCAAAGCGAGCGGCATCATAACGCTTCCCGAGAAGGTGATTGAGACTCTGCCTGCCGTGTGGGAGACCCGGCAGTATGAACTGTACCGTCAACTGCGTGACGACCTGCATGCCGTCGTCGTCAAGGACGGCATCCCAAAGGATGAAGCAGCCGAGGCCATCCTGAAACGGTTGCTCCGTCTCGTGCAGGTTGCTTCAAACCCGAAGTTGGTGGACGATGGGTACAGAGCGGCCCCAGGGAAGCTCGAAGTACTCACTGATCTGGTTGCGCACATTCGGGACGCAGGCGAGAAGTGCATTGTCTGGACGTCCTTCACCGAGAATGTCGACTGGCTGAGCGTTGAGTTGCGTGCCCATGGCACCTGCCGCGTTCATGGGAAATTGACGATGGATGAACGGAACAAAGCGATTGAACGGTTTCTTACGTTGGATGACGTCCGGGTGCTTGTGGCGACGCCGGGAGCGGCAAAAGAGGGATTGACCTTAACGGTTGCGAACCACGTGATTTTCTATGACCGGACGTTCAGTCTGGATGACTACTTGCAGGCGCAGGACCGGATTCACCGGATTTCCCAAAAGAAGACCTGCTTCGTACACAACCTGATCATGGAAGACTCGATTGACGAATGGGTGGACCTGTTGTTGCGCAGCAAGCAACTGGCGGCGCAGCTTGCCCAGGGGGACATCTCTCTGGAGTACTACAAGAGTCAGATGTCCTACGAATTTGGGGATATTCTGCGGGGCATTCTTGGCGTTCAGGAAGAAACACGGAAGGAAAAGGCATGAATACTGACGGATGGACAACGGGGACATTGACCCTGAGCAAGCAGGAAATCAGCGTGCGCACAGGGCTTCTGCGCGTGGACGATTTGAAGTTCTACCCAGAAAACCCACGGTTGTACTCCATCGTCTGTTCGCAGGACCGTGAACCCTCGCAGGAATTCATCCAGAAGCGGCTGTCCGGGATGGACCACGTGAAGCAACTGGTTCACTCGATCCGGGCCAACGGCGGCCTGACAGACCCGCTCATTGTCCGGGATGGGGATCACATCGTGCTTGAGGGTAACAGCCGGTTGGCCGCCTATCGCATTCTGGCAGGGAATGACGCCATCGCGTGGGGAAAAGTGAAGTGCACGCTCTTACCGAAAGACATCTCCGATGCCCTGGTGTTTGCGTTGCTCGGAGAGTACCACATCATCGGGAAGAAAGACTGGCAGCCGTACGAACAGGCCGGTTATCTCTATAGGCGAAAGGAGAACCATGGAGTCGATCCTACCACAATGGCGGAGGAGATGGGACTTTCTACGCGGAAGGTAAAACAATTGATCGGGGTCTATTCCTTCATGGTTGACCACTCCGACGACGATGTGACTCATTGGAGTTACTACGACGAATACTTGAAACACCGGGCGATAGTTCGCGCGCGAGTTGATCACCCCACATTTGACGACTCGTTTGTGCACAAGGTCAAGAGTGGGGAGATCGAGAAAGCAGTGGACGTTCGGGAGAAAGTGAAGATCATCGCCGAGGCCGGCGGGAAGATCCTGACAACATTCATCAATGACGAGAACAGCCTCGACCCTTGCTATGATCGGGCGGTTGCACGTGGCGGTGACAACACCTGGTACAAACGCCTCTGCAAATTCCACGAGCAACTCGGGGACCCGGACCTACAGCATGTCTTTGTCAGGATGCAAGATGCGCATCGGAAGCAATGCCTCTTTGAGATGAAGAAGATTGCCCAGAATCTGGAGCGACTCATGACGAAGATCCATGAAGGAGAAGCGCAAGCGGTTGATCTCTGACCGGCGATAGGCCGATTGGTTCTCGATCGGCGTTATTGGTCTTGCATGATGCCGGCATATTGCAGTATTTTGCTGCAATATGAAGTCAGATGCTGCAGTTATTACGCTACCTGGGATCATCGGGAAATGCGGTTCCCGCGATGTCTTCCTCGGGTTTGCGCCAGCAAACGTGCTTTACGCGGTCTCGTTTGCCGACACGCTGAACGAAGACACGGGGGCCGGCTATCAAAGACCTCGTGATCGCGCCCATAGTCTCGATTTCAAACGGTACATTTCCCTTCCCGACTCCTCGACCATCCCGCTCACATTCAACCTACGCAAGGACCGGCAGCGGGACTGGTCAATTCTGGGGGAGAACGGCCGAGCGACGTTGCGCATTCGCCAGGGGTCTGCCTGTCTTGCACAGGTTGACTGTCAACACCGCCTGGGGGAGTTGCATGACCAGGACATCCCACTCGCCTTCATGGCGTTCATTGGCCTCGATACGTTGTCGGAAGTGGCCATGTTCACGACCATCAACGGCAAGTCAAAGGGCCTCTGCTCTTCACTCATCGATTTTAACAAAAGCAACCTCTTGAAGGATGTCGCGGCAGCGGAACCGCATTTGTTTCTGGCACGGCGGCTCAACGACGATCCTCAGTCGCCGTGGTTTAAGTGCATCCGCTGCGGTGGCCTCCGGACATCCGGGCTTAAGCGACGCACTTCACTGAGGATGATGCAGCACGCCATACAGCGATTCCTCGCCCAGTCACAATGTCTCGATCACTTGGACGTCGAGCAGACAGCGCAATTGCTTATCGCCTATTGGAAAGCCGTGGCGGGCGTTTTCGCGACCGAGTGGGCGAATCACCGGGGGCATCTCATAACAAAGGGCGTTGGACTTTACGGGCTCACGCAATTGCTCGGCGCAATCCTGGTCGCACACGGGTTGGAGCAGCACTCAGAGGAATTCTTCGCCGAACGGGTGAAACCCCTGAGCGGACGGGTCGACTGGGGGACCGGCGGGACGTTCGCTGCCGTCGGGGGACACAAAGGCGCTACGACCGTCTACAACGCCTTGAGGGAGTTGCTTGGGCTATGAAAGTACTTCTTGTTGAGCCACAGTACCGGCGCATTCATGGGGCGAAAGGGGAATCCGACTCGCCTGACGTGCCCCCCGACGAGCCCGGACGCGAGACAAAAAGGGGGGACGACTCTCTTTGGTATCCACCGCTCGGCCTGATGAAACTGGCAAGGTTTCACAAGGCACGGGAAGATGAGGTCAAGTTTGTGAGCGGCTTTGACCGAGAGGTAGCCGCGCCGCCCGATCTACTTCGCCCCGGCATCCGGTGGGACCGCATCTACATTACGACTCTCTTCACGTTCCACTGGGACAGTATCGTGAAGACGATCACATTCTACAAGGAAGCCACCGGCGGCACAGTCGGAAAGATCTTCGTGGGTGGCATCATGGCGTCGCTGATGCCGGAGGAGATCTTCGAGGAGACCGGCGTTTATCCAGTAACCGGAATCCTCACGTCGCCAGCCCAGATTGGTCTGCCAGGAACCGATAACATCGACGAGTTGGCGCCGGACTACGCGATCCTTGACCCGGCCCTTTACGCGATCAATGACACGTTCTATGGGTACACCTCACGCGGTTGCGTCAACCGGTGTGACTGGTGCGGCGTCCCGCGGATTGAACCTGTTTACGTTCCGTACATCGACATTAAGCCCATGATCCGTGCTCTTAGAGAGGAATTCGGAGACAAGCCACGACTCAGGCTCATGGATAACAACGTTCTAGCGTCAAAGTACCTTGAACAGATCGTCCAGGATCTGGAGGATCTCGGGTATGGCCGTGACCAATACACCGAAGGGCGGCCGCGCAGACAACGCATCGTCGACTTCAACCAAGGCCTGGACGCCAGTTTTGTCGATGAGAAACGCATGAAGCTCATTGGCCGTCTGAACATAAATCCTATGCGAATTGCGTTCGACCGTTCGTCGGAAGAGAAGACCTATGTTCGGGCTGTCAGACTGGCACACAAGTATGGCGTGCGCAAGTTCTCCAACTACATGTTGTACAACTGGAACGATAGTCCTCGCGACCTCTATGACCGATTGGCAGTGAACAACCACTTCAACGAGGAGTGGGAGAAAGCAGGCAATGGGGAGACAGTGGCTGAGATCTACAGTTACCCCATGAGATTTGCGCCTATCAACAGCCGTGGGAATGACCATGCGAATCGGCGGCGTGACGCCTTCCGCGAGGGTGCGAGTGGCGATGTGGATTTGCGGAATGATGCGCACTGGACCAGACGTTTCGTCAGAAACATCGAGATCATGAAGGGCGCCGCACACGGTGCTATCTCACCGACCCCCACCCTTGCTTGGCGGACCATCGGGGAGACCTACGAGCAGTACCTGGCGAATCTCTACATGCCGGAGGAATTTCTCCGGAACCGGAACAAACACGAAAAGCGGTTACACCCCCATGAGCCAAAACGGCCCCATGGGACTGGGAAGATCGAAGAGTTTCGTGCATTCATACTGCAACTAGTGAAGAAGGGCGACGGTCGCTTCCGAGAGTTCCACGATGCTGTCTGCGACAACTCAGTGGAGCAAGTCCGGAAGGCGATACGCCGCAGCAAGGACAAGGAGATCGTCGAATGGCTTCAGTTCTATCTCAAGAAGTGAGTTCGCGGCGAGGTGTTTCGGGTGGCGTTGGGAAGCATTTGCTGGATGTAATCACCTCCGGTATGTACTCCGACCCCCGGATGGCCATCCGAGAGTACATCCAGAATGCCGCCGATTCCATTGACCAAGCCAGCACGCAGGGGTTGTATGCCAGTGACAATGCCAAAATCCAGGTGACGGTGGAGGGTCGAGAACGGACTATTACGGTCGAAGACAACGGACAGGGTATTGACGGGGCAGATGTGGATGGAAGGCTTGGGAGCCTGGGGTGCAGTACAAAGGGCGGCTCCGGACAGAGAGGCTTTCGTGGCATCGGCCGACTCGGGGGCTTGGCATACTGTGACGTGCTTCGATTCGAGACCCGGCGCACGTCTCGCGAGCCCGTGCACGTGGTTGAATGGAACGGCGATGCGCTTCGCGAACAGGTCTCGCATATTGCAGGCCACGAGCATCTCGGGGATGCTGTCCGAAGGATCGCCACCGTCGGTACGCGGCGCGCAGACCGGGCAACGGACCCGGATCGTTTCTTTCGGGTCCGCATGACGAATGTCCATCGGTTCCACTCCGATCTTCTGATGAATGTAAAGGGGTTGCGGGAGTACCTGGCGCAAACCGCTCCAGTTCCCTATGGCCGAGAGGAGTTCCCTTTTGCCGAGAGCATCGAACAACACCTCGGCGCGGTCGCCGGTCACAAATCTTACGATGTTGTGCTAAACGGCGTCTCCGTAATTCGGCCCTACCGGGTGGAAGTCGATGCCCGCGAGGGTTTGGTTGACCGGATTCGCGGGACTGAACTTGTGGAATGCGTCAATGGGAGGGGTGACCTCTTGTGTCGAGGGTGGTACGCGCAGACCGGTTTTCTTTCTGCCCTACCCCAGCACGTCACGATGCGAGGTATTCGGGTGCGCCAGGGAAACATCGCGGTTGGCGATGAATACTTCCTCAAGGATCTGTTTGCGGAAAGCCGGTTTGCCACATGGCACATCGGCGAGTTGCACGTGACTCCCCTGTTGAAGTTGAACGCCCGTCGCGATGGATTCGAAGAGTCGCAGGAATATGAGGACTTCCTGGAATGGGCGTCCATGCTGTGCAGACGGCTCGGTGGGTTGTGTCGCCAGTCCTCGAAGGACCGGAGCACCCAGCAGAGCGTTGAGCGGCTCTTCAAGGATCTTGACCGGCAGTTCGAGATCCCCTTCTTCGTCGACGAGGAACATGCGCGGCAGTTTGTCGAGGGCGCGGAACTACGCCTGGCACGCCTGCGGCGACTGGTGGCTGCCCCTGATGCCGATCGGCAGCAAGTGATGGATTCGATGGCGGCGCGCCTGGCGAAGTTCAAGGACCACCCTGTGCTCCTGCGAAACACGCTCGATGGGCGGGCGTTACGCGGCAAAGATAATCGCCAGTTGTTGGTTGACCTCTGCAGAAGAATTCTTTCCGTTGATCACGGGGAGAGTGCCTCGGCGTTCCTATTGGAGGTGGTTGGTCCGTACCTCAGGGGACAAAAGGGCAGCAGTGGTGCGGGTCAGTAGCGCGCTTCCTCGAAGTCTCGGCCTTTGGTGCACGCCCAAAGCGCTGTCTCCAGCGACTCGACCACATATCCCCTGCCCGGGATCGCGGGCGACTCCTTGACCTTGAACGAGCCGGCCGCAATCGCATGGATTCTCCGGCTCCAACGGGTGGTTGGCCCAGTAAGGCCACTCAGGACACCCGAACTATCATCGCCGAATGTCCTGTAGCCTTCGCTCAAGCACCGCCTCAAGCCGTCGCACGAGGTTACTGCGCCACTGAGGAACCATGTCAGGCGGATACAGCGGAATCACGTCGAACTGGTTTTCCTGATAGACGCGCAGCTTGTGCCGGGCACTGGCTATGTAGCCGGGATCTCCGGTGACGCCGAAATACTCGATGAGCAGGCCACATTGAAGGGCAAAATCCGGATGCCACAATTTCGTTAGCCCACGGTCAACCACGGCTATGGGCTTCTCGTAGATATATTGAATGCGCCGGCTATCGAGAAAGTCGCCGATCTGGCGTTCCATGCGGGATTTGTACTCAGGCCTCCGGCCTGTTTGGTAATTGCAATCGTCCATGCCATTTGGAAGGGGAAGGTAGTATTTGAACCTTTCGGTGAGGCGAATACCTCGCTGACATGTTTATGTTCGCGTGATGCCTTACGTAATGTATGACACAGGAAAATGTTGCGGCTGCGGCGGGGAACTGGTTTACTTGACCAAGCATCAGGACTGATACCGCAAATGCGGTGTCAACCAACCAGGGGTCGGGAACCCCAACGGTGGATCGGCTGGAGCGGTGCTCCAGTCGGATGTGCGCCCGGAAACCAAAGGGCGAACAAAAAACTCCCGGGCAATGAAAGGCCGCCTGATGCAAGGTGGCCTTTCTTTTTGTCGGAATCCTGGTGCGTGAACTCGATGAAGGAGTAACGCATCATGAGCAACGCAAGCAACGCCGCACTGGCCGTCCGGATTCTTCCGGACAACCCGAACCACCACCTCTGGAACAATAACGGCACGTGGTGGTGCCATTACACCCTGCACCTGCGTGACTTCACCAAGTGGCGCGTCCGGCATTCATTGCGAACCACGTGCCTCACTGAGGCTCGGACCCGACGCGATCGCCTGCTGCGCGAACTGTGCGCGGGCAATGGCGTTCCATGTCCCCAACACGGGCAACTGCGGGGTGCCGCATGACTGGCCGGACGAAGGGACATGCATTGCACTCAAATGGATCGTCACCCCGGTGATTGCACACATTCATGAGATTTTGTCCGTATTCCGGTCCATTTTCGGTAATGTAGTAATGTGGGGAAAGGGATATGGTGGACGATGAGACGGAATACAAAAAACGCATTTGAAACGAATCTGGAGTATCTGGCCGCGTACCTGGATTACCTCCGGAATCTTGCCGCCTGGCGGGTCAAGGATCGCAAGATCGAAAAGGACTCACGGTCCAGGAACCCGCAGGACGCCTTCCCGGTTGACTCCTTCGTGACCAGGCGGTCCGTGCAGGGCATGAGGGAACGCCTGGCCGGGCGCGTCCGGAATACGCTGGCCGCCGGCTCCCCGAAACTCCCCCTTGAGGACCTCGCCATTGCCCATGGGTTGGACGAGACGGAGAAACTCATCCTTATCGCCGTGCTGGGACCAGATTTGGATGACGCCGTCGAACGGGCCATGGACGCCCTAGTGTGCGGGCGGAACCGCGCAAAGGAGGTCCGATCGGTGCTGGCCCTCCTGTGCGACGAGATCGAGGCGAAGATCAAGGCCCGCCGGTACTTCATCCACAGCGGCAAGCTGCTGGCCAACGGCCTGCTCAATATGGCCTATTCCCACGATCTGGCGACCGAGAGCGACTTCATGTCCATGGAGCTCCAGATCCCGCGGCGGGTGGCCAGCCTCATCCTGGGCGAGTACGACGTGGACGACCAGGTCCTTTCCTTTTCCTCCGTCATCGACCCCGAGGTGCGGCTCGACCAAGTCGTCCTCCCGCCGGGCAAGCGCGAGGAGGTCACCCAGTTGATCACGGGGCGCGACGAGTGCCTGCGGTACCGCAAGGAATGGGGGTTCGACGATGTGGTGAGTTACGGCCGGGGAACGGTCGTGCTGTTCAGCGGGGCGCCGGGCACGGGCAAGACCATGCTGGCCCACGCCCTGGCACATGCCGCCGGCTACCGCCTGATGCTCGTGGACTTCCACAAGGTCATGTCCTGCATGCCTCGCCACGGGCTGGACGAGAATCTGCAGCGCGTTTTCCACGAGGCCCGGCTCCAGCACGCCATCCTCTTCTTCGACGAGGCCGACGAGATGTTCACGGACCGCAGTTTCAATGGCGCCATGCCCACGTTGCTGCGGGAACTGGAACGGCTGGACGGCATCTGCATCCTGGCCACCAATCGCCGACAGGTGCTGGACGAGGCGCTTGATCGCCGGATCATGTACAAGCTGGACTTCGAGGTCCCCCCGCCGGAACAACGGGAGGAGATCTGGCGCCGGCATCTCCCGCCGCAAGCGCCGCTCGGTGACGACATTGACCTCAAGGCGCTGGCCGAGGAGTTCGATTTCAGCGGCGGCTACATCAAGAACGCCGTCCTGACCGCCATGACGGCTGCCGTGCAACGCCAGGGGACCGCCCGTCGCATCACGCAAGCCGACCTGCGTCATGCCGCCACGCTCCAACGCCGTAACCGGTTGACCGCCCACGCGGACAAGATCCAGCCAAAGGTCTCCCTTGCCGACGTGGTCGTCGATGGGGACACACGGAATCAGATTGCCGCCTTGGTCGCCGCTGCCCGCCAGAGAAACACCGTGTTTTCGACTTGGGGGTTCGGCAAGAAGGCCAGCCGGGGTCGCGGTCTGGCCGCGCTCCTCAGCGGCCCATCCGGCACCGGCAAGTCGCTGACCGCCGAAGCCATCGCGTGCGAACTGGGCCAGAACCTGTACCCGGTGCGGATGGACTCGCTTATCAGCATGTACGTCGGCGAGACCGAGAAGCACCTGGCCGCAGTATTCGCAGCAGCCCGGGAGACCGAGGCGGTCGTCTTTTTCGACGAGGCCGACGCGTTGTTCTCGCGGCGTCTGGACGGGCAGGATCACCACGCGCACTACATCAACCAGCAGGTGAACGTGTTGCTCACCGAACTGGAGAAGTTCGACGGCGTCGTGCTGCTCGCCACCAACCGTCCGGAAGCGCTCGACACCGCTTTTGAGCGTCGCATCCGATACCACATCCGGTTCAAGCTGCCCGATCTGGCCTCGCGAGCCGAATTGTGGCGCAAGATGATTCCGTCCGAAGCCCCGCTCGACGGCGACGTGGACTTTGGGGAATTGGCGGAGACTTTCGAGTTCAGCGGCGGCACCATCCGTAGCGTGGTGCTGCGGGCCGCGTTTGCGGCCGCCAACAATGGGCGACGGATCACCCGAGCGCTTCTGCACGAGGCTGCGGAGGCCGAAACGCCGCTGCGTATTGCGAAGCCGTCCATGGGATTCCGTGTGGCGGTGTGAGCGACAAGACGAGAGAAGGACCATGATGAGCATAGAGAAGACTGAACCGGCCGTGCCAGAGAAGGGATCAACCTGTCCGTTGCCCCTGCCACCGGAGGAACGCAAGAAGATGGTGGACGAGTGGTTGGAGGGGATTCCCGCCGGGATTCGCGCCAAAGTTGAGAGACTGAAAGTAATCGAGGTCGGGGTGGGAATGGGGCCGGCCTGCGTGGGTGTCTACATCAGGAAGCTCAAAAACCCTGGCCGCCCCCTTCTCATTGCGCTCGATTGGTTGGCTGGCCATGCCGATCTCATGCGGCGCTGTCATGTGGTCATGACCGACGGCCAGATGCTCTATTTTGAACCGCACAGGTTCCTGCTGCACAGAGCCGCCCCCACGCCTCGGCCAAAGAAGAAACAAGCATCAAGTCCCGAAGTCGGCATTTTCTGGATCGACGATCTTGGAAGGATGTTTGCCGCCAGCGCTTCACTGCGAAAAGCTGAAGACTACGGGGAATTCAAGGTCTTCGAGAAAGGTCATCTCGAATTATGGGATGCGGCGATTCGTGCCAACCCGAAGTGGCGGCATCTCGAATACGAGGAGGTCCCTCGTGGACGGGTGGTCTTCAGGAAGAACCAGGAGAAACCTGAGTTCATCGTCTACATGCCCAAGAGAATCGGCAAGTATAGGACCAAGGTGATTGGTCGGTTCAATCTTCCATCTGGGCATATTCGTTTTGATTTCGACGATGAGCATTACCAAATGAACGACAACAACCGGAAACAAGGGAACAAACCATGAGCGAAAGTTACCTCTTCACATCCGAATCCGTGACCGAGGGGCACCCTGACAAGGTCTGCGACGCCATCGCCGACTCGATCCTGGATGCCTGCCTAGCCCAGGATCCGGCCAGCCGGGTCGCCTGCGAGGTGCTGTGCAAGGAAAGCCATGTCGTCCTTGCCGGCGAAATCACAACCAGGGCGGTGTTTGACCACGAGTCGGTTGCCCGCGAGGCCATCCGTGAAATCGGCTACACCGATCGCCGCGAGAGTTTCTGTGCCGACACGGTGCAAATCCACCAGTACCTGACCCAGCAGGCGCCGGAAATCGCAAAAGGCGTGGACCCCGCCACCAGCCTCGGTCATGATCAGGGGGCGGGCGATCAGGGGTTGATGTTCGGGTACGCCACTGACGAGACCCCCGAACTGATGCCGCTCCCCATTCTTCTTGCCCACCGTCTGTCCCGGGGCTTGGCTGAGGATCGGCATGGCGGCGGCGTCCCCTGGCTGCGGCCCGACGGCAAGACCCAGGTATCGGTTGAATATCACGACGGCAAGCCCGTGGGGGTGACCACCGTCGTCGTATCCACGCAGCATGCCCCCGAGATCGCGAGGCAGGAGATCGCCCGGTACGTCACCGAGTCGCTGGCGCCACGCATGCTTGGGCAGTGGCACCACCCCGGCATCAAGTTTCACGTGAACCCCACCGGCAGCTTCGTCCATGGCGGCCCAGCGGCGGACTGTGGGGTGACCGGACGCAAGATCATCGTGGACACCTACGGCGGCATGGCACGGCACGGGGGCGGCGCTTTCAGCGGCAAGGATCCTTCCAAAGTTGATCGGAGTGCGGCCTACTTTTGTCGGTTCGTGGCCCGGCAGGTCGTCCGGTCGCGGCTTGCGCAGCGGGCGGAGATCCAGGTCGCCTATGCGATTGGCATGGCCCAGCCGGTCTCGGTCAAGGTCGATACCTTCGGCACCGGCGATCCACGTGCGGCCGAGGAGTACGTCCGCACGTTCGACTTCCGCCCCGCCGCCATCATCGAACGTCTGGGGCTCCTCCGCCCCATCTACCGGGCGACGACCAACTATGGACACTTCGGGAAGCCCGACTTGCCTTGGGAGGTATGATGGTGACACTCGAAAACATCCCCGGCTCCGAAATGGAGAAACGCGCCTTGGAAGTCGCGCTCGTCGGCGGGCATTCCCTGGCGATCCTCCATAACGTTGGCTCCCACGCCCCGCAACTGATTCGGACTGCCATGCGGCTCGCCCAGGAAATCCCCGTTCCCTTTCGCGGACTTGCCTATCCGTGGTGCCCCTGCGGGAACTACGGCAGTCCCAAAGCGGAATGCCGCTGTTCCGCCAAGACCATCGAAAGGCACTTGTCCAAACTGGGCAAATGGATGGACCGCTTCGCGATCTGGCTCGGCGGCACTGTCCCGCTCGCCCGGCATCTGCACATCAAGGGCGAATCCGAAGCCGCCGTGATGAAGCGCGTCAAAGCGGCAAGGGCTGCTCTCGAACCTTCCGTTATCTTGGACGCCTCCTGCCAGGAAATGATCCGCTATTACCTGGGGAGCGTCAGCAGTTCCCTCGACATCGCCAAGGTGAAGGCCATTGCCGCCTCGATTGCCCGACTGGACGGCCAGGCGCGGCTGCTGGTGCAGCACATGGCCGAAGCCTTGCAGTACCAGCCTTGTGCCCTGCCCGGGTTCAGGATGTGGGTCACAGCGGCTCCTGGATTGACGGTCGCCGAGACCGAGAAACTGATGCACGCTACAGGAGGGACCTGACACAATGAAATGGTTCGCCAAGCGCCAGAAGTGCCGCAAATTGCCCGTGAAGGCGACTTTCGCGGGTCGACCTATTCGTTCGGCCTATGTCCTGAACCGTTTGCGGAACACGAAGTGGGAAGACCACGAGACAATCATCAGTCTGACCGCACTGGAGGGGTATGTTCTGTGGGGTCCCACAGGCTGCGACACCGCAAGGCATTACCATGGTTTGCAGCAACACTACCCCGACGCTGTTGATGCCATTGAGGCCGAGCTCCTGTCTGCAGACGAGTTGGCTACCCGGCAAAACCGCCATGCAGAAGTGGAACGTGACGTGGAGAAAGCAAAGGCTGCGGGGAAGGCCCTGAAAGAGAAAGAGGATGAGAAGTTGATTAAAGAATGGCTGGCGCTGGGCGGGAAGCCGTAATGTGCGGTGCAATCGTCGAAATTCATCGCCCCCGTAGTGACAGAGGTAGGAGAAAAACCAAAATGAGCAAATACACGTACGATCAACTCGAACAGGCCCTTGGGCCAACCTTCAAGCTGGATCCCATTGGGAAAGTCAAGACGCAGGCACGGGTGCTGACTGCGGACGGATTCGACATCGCGTTCATTGACTTGGAAAGCGGCCGCATCGAAGCCACTCTGGACGCCAAGTGGCATGCGGCAGAGGAAACTGTGCCGGAGGGATTCCCGGATGCCAAGACGATTGCTGCCGCCCGCCAGGAGATTGCCGAGGAATTGCAGCCCGACTGGGAGATAGCAGGGTTCACGGTGCCGGAAGCGGGGTCGGTGGTCTGGTACTGGTACAAAAAGGAGCCGGAGATCAAACTCCCCATGTACCGGGTGTCAGCGAGTAAGGATGCGCCCACGCTGGAGGACGCCGTCGAGACGATCCGCTGGGTTCGGACAGCGGAGACTGAGACGTGGGTGTAAAGCAAGGGCAGGCCGAACGGTCCTGAGTGGAGACCCGTGCAGGCTCGGCCGGGATGCATCGTCGGTCTTGAATGGTCGGCGATTCGGTCTTGATTCCCCGTATCAACCTTTTTATTCTCGCTTGCAGGAGAGCTAAGACGCCTCCGTCTTCAATACTTGCAAAGGAGATGCACGATGTCCGTTGATAGCTCAATAATTAGGCAAAAGTTTCTCGAAGCAATGTCGGACATCTTCACCCCCGAGTCGCCTACGCTGTCCGGGCCTGAGATCTTACAGCGGGCCATCGCCACGATCAAGCCATTGCCCGATCAACTCGCCTACATGCAGAACAATGGGGCGAACCTCATGACGTTTGCGAAGGCTGAGGGCAAATTGATATCACTGGGCAGGAAGAAGGGGTATAGGCTCCCCACACCGTCCGAGGCGTTAGCGATTTCTGCCGAGTCGGTTCGCCCCACTGCGACGGATGAGCAGGAGGAATCCGAATCTAAGGCCGATGTTGCCAGACAATGGGAAGGATTCTTGCACTTCCCTGCGACATTGGTCCTATCCAAGAAGTTCAAGGGTGTTGTTGTGTCGTTGCCGAAGGCTCAGGGTGAACAAGCATACTATAGCAATCCTGACATGGTAGTCGTGAGCGACCGGTATGCCCATCTTGAGGGCGACCTAGACGAACATCTGGAGGTGATAAGACAGTTCGGGGCGGAGGCACGCTATGTTCTCACCTCTGTCGAGCTCAAGTATAACATCAAGAACAGGAAGAACTTCATCCTGGCCGTTGCTGAGACCACGGCAAACAGCTCATGGGCCAACGCGAGTTGGTTGGTGTTCATGCAGCAGCCGTCAGTTGACCGGGATATTGGGGATAAGTTCCCAGACGAGAACTCCCTTGAGATTGCGCGACGAAGCCAGATTGGCGTTCTTGAGATCATCGTTGCCGCCGACGGTGACTACTTGGACTACATTCCGCATGTGTACCCCACAACCAGACCCGCACTTACTATTGAGACAAGCAAGATTTTCGATACGAAGTACCTCGAAATAGCGAAGGATGCACTGGACATCTTTAAACAAAGCGAGAAAGACACAGTGCGCAGTCCCGTACAACGTGTGGCCGCTTTACTCAAGCAGGCGACCAAGAACCTTGAGAAGCAAACAGGTTTTCGGACAACGGAAGCCATGGAGACTGTGATTGATTCGTTGCGCTTAGCCAATCAGGCTGACTGTGACATGATTGTGAAGTCATTGCCAGACACGCTTATGGACGTGGCGGGTGCGTTGCAACTTGAGGGGGATGCGGAAGTTATGGCTACCATTGAAGACGCACTGGATAAATGTCGGATGGGTGGGTCAGAACGGCGTGAACTACGCGACAAACTCCGAAAGATCGGATTCCCCCTTGTTGAGCAAAAGCAGCCGAACTGAGGACTGAGGTAATGGTGTGGTCCACGGGCTTGGGCTGGAGGTACTCCTCAAAATACAACAAGCGCCCCTCGCACCCGACGCCGAACGCTCGACGTGTTTTGTTGTGCCGTGCGGCTAAAGCGCATTAAAGTGGGCGCGGGCGTGATTGCGACGGTTCAGCGTCGACTCAGCAGGTTCACCCAGTGCTCCCAGATCAGGACCATCGCCATGGTGTCCAGTTCGCAATAGCGCAGAAGGGCCGATTCCAAGTCCCGGCGTTCGGCGTCGGGGATGTGCATGAATTGGAGCCGGGCATACGCCATCATGGCGGCGGCGCCGTTGGCGAGCCGTTCCTGGGTTTCCTCAGCGTGTTCCAGTTGCTCGGCAGACATTCCGGGAGTCACGTTCGGCAGGAGGTGGTACGGATCCATGACGGCGCCATGCTCGTCGCGCCGGACCCACACCCAGTCGCGGTAATTCAGGCTCGGAATGCCGCCCTTAGCGCCGTAGATGGGCCGGCTGTACTTCTGTTGTAGGTAGGTCGAGGAGTTCAGGACGGCCGGCAGCACCCATTTGATGGAATTCGAGCCGTTGGTGAACGGGTCATAGTAGTATCGCTTTTCCAGTTCCCACAGATCCACCATGTTCCGATCGCCCTCCCATTGAGTCGCCGACCCATGGGTTGACTGGGTGACGGTCCTGATCCAGCCGCAAAGTTCGTCCCGATCCGGCACGGCACCGGGCGGCTCCTCCTGCAACTGGGTGAGGATGCGATTCAGGTACGTGTTCTCGTGGGTTGCATACCGGAAGATCGTCCCGTCATCCGTCGCCAGTTGCCGCTTCAACTCACGAACGAAGTCGTAACTGGGGAAGACGCCTGGCTTGGCGTTCAGGTACTGGCCCGCGTGCTCGATCCGGCAGTCCTCGTGGGCGATGTGGTGGGAGAACTGGAAAGCGATGCCTTCGTAGGGGTGCCGGCCCAGGTTGAAGGGGATTGCCACGGCGGAGGTCTCAAAGTCGATGAAGTGCAGCGGGTACCGCCACGCGGCCATTTCCGCCGCAAACCCCGCCCGGTCGAAGTAGGCCGTACGGTCGCCCCGCTTCGCCTTGGCCACCTGCATCCACTGGCGCTCGGGAACCGTGAGGCCGGGGCCGGACGCCTGCTTCGCCTTCTTGCCGCCAAGGATGTCGTCCTCGGTGACGTCGCTCAGGAAGAACCGCCGCTCTTCGATCAACGCAGCCTTCTTCCTGAAGTTCCAGATGTTGAACACGCTCGGCTGCTGCAGTTCCTCCTCGGTCAGGTTCCACTTTTCATGCCAGCATTCGCAGAAGCCGGACAGCAGGCCCTTCTGGCGCTGCCCGCTGCTTGGCCTGAACTCGCACGATTGGCACTGCGTGCCGACCGGCCAGTCCATCTTTTCGTCCTTCCGTTCTGCTCATGCAGGACGAACCGCTGATTGAGGCCGCCGACGGATGTCCTCGCGCGCGTGTCGGCCAGCATCAGATGCGCCCGGACGATCGCCTTGGGGAACGCCTGCTGAAACACGTGCTTCTGGAAGGCCACGTCGTAGACGTAGGGCTGCCACGACTTGTCGATGCCGTCGCCGCGTTTCAGGAGAAACCCATCAGCCGTGTCTTGGTCGTAGGACTTGGCTTTGACCTCGATGAGGTCGAAGCAGGAACCATTCTTGACCAAGATGTCTGCCCTGAAGAAGCAATCGCCGTGCTGGATTGCCGCCTCGAACAGGGTCACGCGATCCCGCTTGAGCAGTTCAGCCGTACGGGCCAAGGCGATCTTCTTGTCCAATTCCACCACGAGGACGCCGCCCGGAAAATAGCACCGGGCCAACGCGCCCACCTGAATGCCGCCCTCGGCCAGCGACTCCATGAAATCATCATCCACGGAATTGTCGGCGTACTCGGGCTTTCCGACGTAGAACAGTTTTCGCGGGCACGCCAAGGCGCGGACGAACAGGCTCTTGGTTAGGAAGCGTTCTTTCATGATGTAGGGCGATTTTACGGGCGTGATCCGAGCCGATCAAGGAGTTAAACGGTCGATGCCGGGCTAACAGTGGACCACTACCAACACGCGCCAGTAATCCGAACACCTGGCCGGTAGGTTTATATTCGCGCGATGCCTGGATGAAGCATGGCGTTCAAAGACAAAGGCCGCATCCGGCGCGGCGTGGGTTCAAGCGGGAATCCGAAGGACTGCCCGTGGCTGGCGGCAGAGAAACGAGTAGCCAGACTGCTGGCAAGGCTCATCGCGGATGGCTGTCTTGTCCTCAATGACGTGCCCTTCCCGTACGGCAATCTGGATCATCTTGTCATCAGACCGGACGGCACCGTATTCGAGTTGGAGACCAAGGCCCATCGGGGCACGGTCACGTGGGACGGCAAACGGCTGCTGATCGACAAGCGCCCCTTCACCAGGAATCCCATCAGCCAGGTCCACCGCAGCATCCGGTGGCTGCGACAGATGGCCAAGCGGCTTTTCGGGCACAACCCCTGGATCGTGGCGATACTCGTGTTTCCGAATGCTCAGGTGTTGATCCGCCAGCCAGTGAAACGGATCAGCGTGCTCAACGCCAAGGATATTCTCACGTTCATCAGGGCGTACAGGCGTTGATCGCTCCCGCCATCACATCTCTCTTGATTCCTATCCCGAGTATTCCCTGCCTATTCCAGCGAATCCCATAGACCTGCCGCGACGCATGCACGCATACTGACCGTCAGAAATCGTTCGCGCGACTTTGAGCTTTGCTAAGCAGGACGACGATGACACAGAGCGCTACATTCGGGCAACTGTTTGAAATACTCGAAAAAATCCCTGGATTGCAGCGCAAGGACTGGGAGCGCAACCAATCTGGAGCGGACAGGGGGCTTGAGAGCGTACTTATTCAGAGAACCACGCGCGAAGTGGCGACGTATGCGCTTGTTCAACTCCGACTTGTGGCGATGCAGGAACTGCTGGCCAATGACGATCCCATTCCCGACGAAACACAGACGGCCGAACTACTCTCTTGGGCAAGGAGTCAAGGGCCCGGCGGGTCCATGATGATGAAGGTCGTAACAAACACAACGGATCCAAGTGATCGGCGCCGGATCGGCGCGCTGGCAGTGCTCAGGTACTACCACAATAGGGAAGATGACAATCCGGTGGTCAAGCGCCCATGGACAAACGAAGGCATGAACAAGCTTACGACCCTCGACGTCAGCAGCCTTCTGGTCTATCCCACACCTGGCGACTTCTGGAGAAAGAAGTTCGAGACCATCCAACGGTTGGTGGACACCGTCCTCAGGATGAATTTGCCGAATCTGTCCGATGATCAGGTGCTATGGGACCTGAGAAGCATCAAGGGGGTCGGCCCACAAACGGCCAGCATGGTCGCTCTATTCTGGCTCGCGAGGCCGACACCAATCATCGATGGCTATCTCACCAGATTGCTCGTGAATCACGGTCTTGTGCCTGGAACGCTGGACAGCAGTTTCGCTCAGGATGACTTGAGGCGCCAACTCATCCTTGGGGCACAGGAAATGGCAGTGAGTAGACCTGACTGGCCTGCGCACCGATCACTTAGCGCGCTGTATCTCTGGGCGTGCGAAGTCGGCCGCTTGCACTGTACCTGCGCCAAGTCACCGTCACCGAACTGCCCTGTCCGGCGATTGCTGAATCACATCAGCGGGCGGGTTGCTTCTATCCAAGACATTAGGCAATGAAGATACCCACTTCCTCTCGCTATCTGCGTCAATGTGCGTGTAGATCGCATTCACCTCCACGCTAGAATGGCCCATGATGGAGCGGGCGATGGCCTCGGGACACCCCTGCTGCTTCAAGATGGAGACGAAATTGTAACGCAGAGAATGAAAGTCGATCTCGGACTTATGAAGTCTTACCGGCTGTTCGGGCGTGTACTCCGCGCCTGTCTTTGCGGCTTGTCGTTTCTCTCGCCTTCTCTTCACGTAGCGCCGGTTTATGTCGGATCGGTTGTCCTTCCTTAAGCTGGCTCTGACAAGTGCCTTGCGAAACGCCTCGCTTGCCCTGTGATGACTCTTGTAGAAAGTCGGGAAAACCGGCCCACCAAGACTCTTGACACGGGCATCAATGTGCGGAGAAAGCGTACCGTGGGTGGTAGGTAACTCAGTCGATCTCAATTCGTAGGCAGATTGCAGTTCATCCAAGAGACGTGGGTGGATGGCAATCTCCATGTGCTTGCCACGCCGCTTGCTCATTCGCCACCGAATGACCCGGTTCTGAAAGTCGACATTTGACCATGTGAGGCAGACAATGTCGCTCAATCTCATCGCCCCGGCATAGAGGCCAATGGTGGCAAGCAGTCTGACATGGCCAGAAAGCGACACGAACAAATCACGAAGCTCTGTCTCCGTGAACGGACGACGTACGGATGGAGATTCGGGGAGGGTGGGAATCCCAACTGTGGGATCCTGGAGAGCGAAGCCATCACGCACCGCAGATCGGAAGACGCTTCGGAGTCGGCGCAAGTAGCCGTTGTGCGTACGGGCGTTGAAACGGTCAGCGACGTGATCGAGAAAGGACCGAAGCATGTTCCGATCAAGTTGGGATGCGTTTGTCGCATGAGGGAAGTTATGTCGGAGCCAATCAACAAACCTCTTGTCACGGGAGAGATACAACTCTCTCGTCCTTTCCGCCACGTGTTTGCGCCGGCTCTCGAGAATGACCTCAACAGCAATCGGACGTATGGTTTCAGACTCGATCGCTCGCGCCAGTTTCTGCGATACGGTGCCGGTCTCGGCGCGCTGCACAAGAACAAGTTCAACTTCACGAAGTTGAAGCTGCGCCTTTCCCTCGTCGTCAGTACCTGTTGATTTACGGACTTGTTTCCCGCCGATGGAATAGCGAATCCACCAGTTATCAGAACCGGGTTGTTTGAACAGTGTAGCCATGTCGTGCGCCCTTCTGGTGGCTCCTGGCCATCCCTGAACCTGATGGTCCGTTTGCTGACCTGTTTAGCATAGTTCAGCATAGCAAGGAAAGCCAAAACGGCAGAAAAATGCACTATTTAGCTACATTTTGCCACTTATTTGTTGATTGAGCGGTGATGCATCCAACGTGTAAAGCTGGCGCTCTGCCAATTGAGCTAACCGCCCGCGTGGGAAGGTGAAGGCGGGATGATGAAGCATGAGGCGGGACGGTTCAAGCCGGAACGGTCTATACCTTTCGCAGCCCGCCGCGCAGCCCCCACACGCCCAGGCTCGCGGCCGCCGCCAGCGCCGCCCCGCCGCAGACCAGCAACGGCACAGCCGCGCCGCCCGTCACGTCCCACAGCCAGCCCGTGAGCAGGCTCGCGACAATCAACAGCACGCCCTCTGTCATGCCCCAGAAACCGAACGCCGTGCCCCGCTGACCTTCCGGCACCAGGTCCGCGATCACCGCCTTGCCCGCGCCTTCAGTGAGCCCATAGAAAAGCCCGTAGATCACGAACAACGCCCAAGCCCCCCAGGCCGGCTTCGCAAATGCAAACCCCACGTAGACCAGCGCGTAGACGCCCCACCCCGCCACCAATACCGGCCGGCGGCCGATCCGGTCCGACAACTTGCCGCCCCACACGGACGTGCCCGTCTTGACCAGGTGCAACAACGACCACAGCAGCGGCAGGAATGTAATGCGCACCCCAAGATCCTGCGCCCGCAACAACAGAAACGCATCGCTCGAGTTCGCGATGGCAAACACTGAGGCAATCGCCACGTAAATGAAATACTCCCGCGGCAACTGGCGCACGCCCGCGAACGGGTTGCGCACGGCCGTCGGCCGCGCCACCCGGTCCGCCCGGTCCTGCACGAACAGCACGATCGTCAGCACCGAGAACAAACCGGGGATGAACGCCCACAGGATCGCCTTGCGCATGGCCGGCAGGTCGCTCCCGAGCCAGTAGAGCAGCCCGAACCCGAGCAGCCCGCCCACCAGGGCCCCGGCGTGGTCCATGCCGCGCTGAAACCCGAAGGCATGCCCGCGCATGGACTTGTCCGTAAAATCCGCCACCAGGGCATCCCGCGGCGCCGTGCGAATGCCTTTCCCGATGCGGTCCAAAACGCGCACCCCCAGCACAAACATCGAACTGCGCGCGAAGGCCACCAAGGGCTTGAAGAGCGTCGAAAGTGCATACCCGGTCAACACCAGCCACTTGCGGTTGCGCACGCGGTCCGCCAGCGCGCCGGAAAACAGTTTGATGATCGACGGCAGCCCCTCCGCCAATCCTTCGATCGCGCCGATCATGGCGCGCGAGGCGCCCAGTGCTGTCAGGAACGCCGGCATGATGGGGTACAGGATCTCGCTCCCCATGTCGGTGAAGAAACTGACAAAGCCGGTGGCTTTCACCACGCGATGAAGGCCGGGACGGCCGGTCGGTGTGGGTGGGTTCATGGGGATACGTTAACGCGGTAGAAACGACCCGCCGGATTGGTGGCGCCGCCCACGTCGAGGTAGTTGGTGGCGGCGTCGCCGGATCCGGACAGGGTCAGGACCGGACTGATATCGGTGAAGTTCGTCGGGAAGCTTCCGTTGGCTCCCCGGGTGGCGCCCTGCAGCACGCTGCGGATGCCGCCCCCGGCCTTCCAGCCAACCCGCACACTGCTGCCGGTAACCGCGAGAGTCACCACCTTGAAGACGGAGGCGGAATTCGTCGGGTCGGTGCCCGCCAGGTATTCGCGCAAGTTGCTCATGCCGTCGCCATCCGGGTCGGCCGACGCACACGACCGGTTATTCGTGCTCGCCGCGACTCCAAAGTACCGCAGCCGCCACCAGTCGGGAATCCCGTCGCCGACCGAATCGAGATACGCGACCGTGACGCTGACGGTCGCGGCCGCGCCGTTGGTCAGCCCGTCGTTCACGTAGAACGTAAAGATGTCCGGCCCGGCGTAGTTGGAGACGGCCGTGTAGGCAATCGCGCCGCTGGCGGAGTTGAAGGCCGAGAGCGAGCCGTGAGCCGGCGTGCTGTTGGTACGGAACACGATCGGGTCGCCGTCGGCGTCACTGCCCCTAAGCACCAGGTTGCTCGTCGTGCCCGCCACGACCGCGACACTCTGGTTGCTCGCCACCGGCGGGTTGTCGAACACGCTCCCCACATACTGATTCGTGTGCGAGACAATGCGCAGGCTCCAGGACAGGTTCGTTCCCGTGTCGTACTGCCAACTGTTCGTCACTATCAATTTCCACGGCCCATTGACCGGCTTGCCGTTGAACGTGCTCAAGAGCCCCTGCGGTCGATAGGATCCCGCAAACGGCGGCATGACGGTGACGTCGTCAATGAAGTCGTCGGCCTGATCGTCGAACGTGGTGTTTGTAACGCTGCCGGGCGGCGTCCCGACACCATAATCCGCACCACCTCCAATTCCCTGCGCCAGCACCACTTCGGTCCCGTCCGGATTCTGCACCGCGATTGTCAGTTTCCAGTCGTAGATATAGTCGATGCGTACGGCGACATCGACATCATCGGCAAGGTTCGTCCCGGCCAGCGTAATAACGTTCGTAGTCAGAAGAGTGCCCGCTTTGGGAATCGTCCGCATTACATTCGCGGTGAACGTATTCGTGACGGGGCTGCCGATCACGAGCCGGCCCACCGACCGCGAGAACACGCCGGTATAGGCATGGCCGCTGGCCGTCAGCACATTGGTGAAGCCGATGATGGTGCCGAAGGGCACGGTCCGCGCCACCCGGTACACATAGGGAGAGGCATTCGACACGGCGCCCGCGACGGCCAGACTGCCCAAGGACGCCCCGGACTGGGTAATCGTGACACCCGGCGTGGTCGTCGTGAGCACGGCCGTGAGTCCGGTGGCGACCAGGCCGCCCATGTTCGTCCACACCAGCGTCTCGCTCAAGGTCTCGCCGGGCTCGACCACGCCATTGCCGTTGCCGCCGACGACATCATTGAGCGTGGCGCCGACCAGCCCGGGATTGGGGGCGCCCGTTACGGATTGCAACGCCCCCATGGCCATGACGATGCCGACGCCCGAGTCGCGATCCATGCCCGGGGCCTCGATATCCAGGGCCGTATTGGTGAGGGCGGCGTGAATCTGAGCCGGGGTCAACGCGATGTTGTAGGACTTCAGCAGCGCAGCGATTGCCCCCGCGTGCGGCGCCGCGGCGGAAGTCCCGCCGAACCACCCAAAGTACGGCAGCACGCTGGTCTGGACGCAGTCGGCCGCGGCAATATCCGGTTTCTGCCGGACTAGTCCGCCGGTAGACGAGACGTTGCCTGGCGTCAGGGCCGTGCCGTTGGTCGTGTAGAACATCCGGCGGGGACCGTCGGAACTGAAATTCTCCACCAGTCTATTCGTGCCGCCGGAAAATACGTTCGTGGAATAGGAGGCGTTCACGGCCGCTACGCTAAACGCATCGGTCACGGCGGAATGGCCGCGCGTAGAGCCCGGCGTGTTGACGGCCAGCCGCCCCCGACCGGTGGACAGATGTAGATAACGGTCGGCGCCCGCGCACTTGACGATGACGATCCGATTGCCAACGTCCAAGTAGTTGATTGACTCGTAAGGATCGCAAGACGTGCCAGGCAATTGTGTGGCCGTGGACGAATCCACCACGTTGGATCCCGACGGATCGAGCACAAAGAGATCGTAGTCGTTGGTAGACTGGCCCAGGGGATCGGACCAGAAAAGATCGACGCGGTAGTAGTTCGTTTCCCCTTCACCCAGAACCGCGTCGTAGGTAAGGTTACTGCCAAAATCGTGGCAATAGCCGCCCTTGCCGAACAGTTTCGTATCGACGGACCCACCATTCTTGAAGTCGCCCTCCCATGTCCCTGACGTGCCGTGGTCCTTGCTCCCCTCGTTCGAGGCCGATGAAAGATAGAGCGCCCCGTTGGCCGTCACCGTATTCACGGCTTGGGCGATCAAGCCATCCTGAAAGGGCGATTCGTCTTCGTACATGACATCGTCCACGATGATGTCGCAGCCGGCTGCCCGCAAATCGAGAATGTTCTGGGCATAACTGGCCGGGCTGTGCATGGCCGTGGCGAAATAGAGCGCAGCCCCGGGAGCGAGGTCATGAATAATTTCCAGCATCGCCGTGCCTTCACCTGTCTGCCCCAGTCCGAGCCCGTCCTGCCGGGGCATCACCGTCACCGGCCCAAGATCGCCCAGCGCCTGCGAGTTGGCCAGGTAGTCAATACTGTCGGACAGGACGGCGACCTTGATCCCGGAGCCGTCGACCCTGTAAGTGGCCCGGGCCTTGTCGGCCCCGTGTGCGATATCGCCCTGCGAGGTCACGCTGCCCACGCTGGTGTGCGCCTGGACGGCGCGCTTGACGTGGCGCACGTCGGGCAGGGCGGCGATCGCCTCGATCTGCCCGACAGGCAGCAACGCGCGGATGGCGCCGAACTGGGGAAACTGGTTCACCACGGCCCCGCCGACAGCCGCGATCTGCTGGAGCACGTCGGCCGTCACGTCGGCGTCGACGTCGACCAGCACCCGGCCATCAGGCAGGACCGTGACGGCCGGCCGCAGGCTGGGGACACCGGCCGCAAAGGACTCGCCTCGGCTGAGCTTGGCGGCCTGGACCAACTGGGAATCCATTTTCTGCTGGGCCGGCGTGCGAGACGCTTTTTCGGCCTGCAGCGCCTGGATCTGGGCACGGGCGCTGTCGCCGAGCGGCTCGGGCGCGGCGAGCCCTGGTATCGCGACGAGCAGGAGGAACAGCGGGGCGCGAATGGCGACCCCATAGGGGTGGGCATCGTTCACAAACCGAGCCACCAGATCGAAGACCATTCGCACGATTCGCCTTAGAACCAGTAGGCGAGGCGCACGGTAGCACCGGGACCGCTGAAGTAGCTGGCCTCCACGCCGATCGTGAAGCGGTCGACTTGGTCGTTGAACTCGTATTCAAAGCCGCCCTGGATGGCCGGCACGGTATCACGGGTTCCCGAGTCACCGAAGAACCCGGCGGCGTCGGGCTCCAGGCGGCTCTGGAGACAACCGGCCCGCAGGTAAGGGGATAGGCTCCCGAGGCGCGCCTGGATGACGGCCTGCACGCTCACGCTCGTATGCCGGACATCGGTCTGCTCGCTGTCGCCCGCCGCCTCCATGGAGTGTTCCGCCGTGCGGTAGTCGCCGGCAATTCCCAGCGCTAACGGAGCCACGGGGGCTTCCCACTTCCAGCACCAAAGCGTGCCGCCCACGCCCACCGCCAGGCCGCCGCCCGAGTCGTAGCGGTCAAGGTCGAGCGTCTCCCAGCCCAAATCGACATAGGCCTCGCCCCACTTCTCGCCCCGGGCAGCCAGCCGGGCGCCGGAATAGGTGAACGTGGTGTCGCTCGGGCCGATCTTGCTTTCGGTGCGGACGTCGAAGAAGCCGCCCACGCCGACGCCGACCTCGCTTTGTTCCTCCGCCTGGGCCCGCGCGGTCAGGGCCGCCAGCACGCCTACCAACGCCAACGCCCGCCCTGCCCAAAGCTGCATGCTCATGTAAGTCTCCTGCTGGCGCGTGACTATCGACGCGCCCCATGATTAAAGGACATTTTGCGAAGCAGCGTCAAGCGGATTGGCGGGCGCGCAGCGCGCGCTCTACCGCCGCACGCGGCCGGAGCCGGAGCCGCCCATGAGCGCTACGACTTCGTCCTCGCTGACGACGTTGAAGTCGCCCTCTATAGAATGCTTGAGGCAACTGGCCGCCACGGCAAAGCGTAGAGCCGTTTGAGGATCGCGGTACTTGGGCTGGTTGAGCCCGAAGATCAGGCCGGCGCAGAACGAATCGCCGCCACCCACGCGGTCCACGATGTCACGGATCTCGTAGGGTTTGTATTGGCCCTGGGCATCGAGCGGCGCCAGCAGGGCCTGCTTGGTCGCGACGTCGTACAGCATGCCGCCCCAATTGTTGTGGTCGGCGCTGTAGCTTTCGCGCAACGTGATGGCCACCTGGGTCAGGTTGGGGAAGCGCCGCACGAGTTCCTCCGCCACGGACCGGTAGGCCTGGGCGTTAATCTGGCCGCTCTCGACCGAGGTGCCGGCCGCCTCGATGCCGAACACGTCCTTGGCGTCCTCCTCGTTGCCGATGGCCACGTCCACATACGGCATGAGCGCCGACATGCACTCTTTCGCGAGGGCCGTGGAGGCCGTGCCTGGCCGCCAGCCCCACAGCTTCTTACGGAAGTTGAGGTCGCAAGAGACTTTGATCCCGCGCTCGTGCGCGAGCTTGACGAGGGCGAGCGTGGACTTGAATGCCGCCTCGCTGATCGCCGGCGTGATGCCGGTCACATGGACCCAAGTGACACCCGCCAGCGCCTTGTCGAACGCATAGTCTTCGGGCGGCGTGAGCGAGATGCTCGACCCGTCGCGATCATAGACCACCACGGAACTGCGCTGGTTCGCGCCGGTCTCGAGCAGGTAGATGCCGACGCGGCCCTTCTTGGTGAGCACGATGCCGGACGTATCGACGCCCAGGCCGCGAAGTTCGCCGACGATGCAATCGGCCAATACGTTCCTGGGCAGCGCCGTGACATAGCGCGCCGGCATGCCGAGCGTGGCCAGCGAGGCCGCCACGTTCGCTTCGCCGCCGCCGAATGTGAGGGTGACCGTGCCCGGGATGGCCTGCCGCAGCCGCAGCCGGCCCTCGGGGTTGATGCGCAGCATAATCTCGCCGAATGTGAGAATCATTGTCGTCCCTTTCCTGTTCGAACTGATCAGCCTATAGCCTACAGACACGGCATCCGCACAGGATGCCGCTCTCACCCCTTCTTCACAGCCGCGGCGATGGCGAGAGCCTCGCGCGTCAGCGCGCCGATCCCCGTCCAATCCTTGGCCGCGATCAACTTCTTTTCCACCATCCACGATCCGCCGATGGCGCAGACGGCCGGCAAGGCCAGGTAGTCGGCCATGTTCTTCGCATTCACGCCGCCGAGCGGGACAAACGAAATCCCGGTATGCGAATACGGGCCCCAGAACGCCTGCAGCATCTTGATGCCGCCGGCGGATTCGGCCGGGAAGAACTTGAGAACACGACAGCCCAGTTCGATGGCCTTCTCGATCTCGCTCGGCGTCATTACGCCGGGGAACATCGGGATCTTGTGTCCATTGGCACGGGCCACGACCTTCTCGTTCAGACCGGGCGCGACGCCAAACTTGGCCCCCGCGTCCACGGCGCAGTCCACCTGCTCGGGCGTAAGCAGCGTGCCGGCCCCCACGAGCATCTGCGGGCAGCGGGTGCTGATGGCCTTCACAGCATCCGCGGCCGCCGCAGTGCGAAACGTGACTTCCATCACGTCGAGTCCGGCCGCCAGCAGCGTTTCCGCCAGCGGCACCGCCAGCGCCACGTCGTCGATCACCACCACCGGCACCAGCCGTTTCTGTTTGATCCGTTCCATCAGAATCCTCCTTGACCGTGTTTCTCCGTCAATATAGAGTGGCGCTGTTTTTATTCAACAAGAATGATTGCCACCCCAAAGCGTCAACCGCGCCGCCAGCCGCACCAGGCGATGTACGACTTCTCCGTGCTCCGCACCCTGCGCAAGCGCGACGGGCTCACCATAGCGGCCTTGTCGATTCGCTCCGGGGTCTCGCCGGCTGTCATTTCCAAACTGGAAAGAAACCAGACCTCCGCCGAGTTGTCCACCTTGTTCTCTCTGGGCCGGGCGTTCGGACTGAATGCCACCGATCTCATCGGCCTGGCCGAATCCCGCACGGCGCACGTCGTCCGCGAGACCGCCCACACGACGGGCGGCTTCGTATTTCGCGAGATCCGCTACGGCAACCTGCACGCCCTGCTCGGCACCGGCCGCGTCGGCGGCCGGGCCGCCAAGCCGGAAATCCACGGCGACGATTACGAGACTTGCTGGGTGCTCGACGGCTGCGTGCGCATCGCCCTGCCCCACGAGAAGCATGTTCTGCGGGCCGGCGAGTGCGTCCAGTTCGACGCCGTGCTGGAGCATGCCTACGAGGTGGTCGAGGATGCCCGCATCCTGATCGTGCATGTGAAGAAGGAGAAACGGTTCTGAAAATCAACACCAGCCTTACTGCCGCCGGCCTTGCTCCCAAACTGGCGCGCTTCTGGGACTTGTCCGAGGACAAGATCCGGCTGCTTGAGGCGCGCTACGACGGCTCCAAGGGCTCGCCCGTCTTCACGATCGAGGGCAAATACACGACGCGCGGCTGGACCGAATGGACCCAGGGCTTCCAGTACGGCTCGATGCTCCTGCAGTACGACGCCACGGACGATCTCAACTTTTTCGAGCTCGGGCGCCAGCGCACAGTCGAGCGCATGGCCCCGCACCTTACGCATTTCGGCGTGCATGACCACGGGTTCAACAACGTCAGCACATATGGCACGATGCTGCGTCTGCTCACCGAGGGCCGCTATCCCGACCAGCCATGGGAACGCCGCTACTACGAACTCGCGCTGAAAGTCAGCGGTGCCGTGCAAGCCCGGCGGTGGACGGCCCTGCCCGACGGCGGCTACGTCTATTCCTTCAACGGGCCGCACTCGCTCTTTGCCGACACCATCCGCTCGCTTCGCGCCCTGGCGGTCAGCCACACGCTCGGGCACGTCATGATGGGCGAACGCGACGTCCGCATCAGCATGCTCGAGCGCCTCATTCAGCACGCCCGCAGCACGGCGAAGTGTAACGTGTATTACGGCGAAGGCCGTGACGCCTACGACGTGCGCGGCCGGGTCGCCCACGAAAGCATCTTCAACCTGAACGACGGCTCCTTCCGCTGCCCCAACTCTCAGCAGGGCTACTCCCCTTTCTCGACCTGGACGCGCGGGTTGGCCTGGGTGTTGTGCGGATTCGCGGAGCAGCTCGAATATCTCGAACACCTGACCGACGCCGAGTTGACACCGCTTGGCGGCCGGGCCGAAATCGAGGCCGAGTTCCTCAAGGCCGCCCGCGCCGCGGCCGACTTCTACATCGAACAGACGCCGACCGACGGGATCCCCTACTGGGACACAGGCGCGCCGGGTCTAGCAAAAATGGGCGACTATCTGAACCGGCCCGCCGACCCATTCAACGCGCACGAACCGGTCGACAGTTCGGCGGCCGCCATCGCCATCCAGGGGCTGCTCCGCCTCGGGCACTACCTCCAGTCGCGCGATGCCGCGGCGGGCGCCACGTACACGCAGGCCGGGCTGACGGCGTTGAGCGCTCTGCTGGACGAGCCGTATCTGAGCACCGACGCGACGCACCAAGGGCTCATCCTGCATTCCGTGTACCATCGTCCCAATGGATGGGACTACATCCCGTCCGGTCGCACCGTGCCCTGCGGCGAATCCAGCCTGTGGGGCGACTATCACGCCCGCGAAGCGGCATTGATCGCGAAACGCCTGGCAGAAGGCAAACCGTACCTCAAGTTTTGGAATGTGGTGAAGAGGAAGTAGGAGCAAAACCATGATCATCGCCGATCTCGCCAAAATCCCCGGCCGCACGTATCCCGCGCGGCGTCGCACACAGAACATCGTGGGCGGCGCTTCGCCCGTCCAGGCCAAAAACTTCTCCATGGGCTTTGTGACCCTGGAACCCGATGGCGGCCAGGTGCCGTGGCACAACCAGGACCAAGAAGAGGTCTACTTCATCGTCGAAGGTACCGGCGAAGCCTGCCTCGGCTCGGAGCGCCAGACGCTCACCACCGGTCAGGCCGCCTACATTCCCTGCGGCGTTTTTCACCAACTCACGAACATCGGCAAGACGCCCCTCAAGATGATCTACTGCTACGGGCCGGCCGGCGACGTGGCGCACTGGCGGCAGGAGCTCGAAGGCACCCTGCCCCGCGCCGGGATCGAAGCGCCTGCCCTGCCCGCAGGGGCGCGGCCGCAGTGCACAGCAAGATAGTGGTCAGTGTTCGGTGTTCAGTGTTCAGCAACGATGGAAACGACAGGCGAGCGGAAGACATACCTGGATGTAGAGGACCTGATCGTCTACCAACGACTCTGCCAACTTCACATTGAAGTCTGTGACCTTAGTCACGGATGGCCCGCGGAAGAACGCTATGAACTTGGATCACAGGTACGACGATCTTCAAACAGTTCCCCGGCGCAACTGGCCGAGAAGAACGATGACCGGCACATCCGCAATAAAGTCGAGGGCGTTAACCGTAGCCGCGGAGAGGCAGGCGAGACCATCCACCACTTGTTCATGGCCAAGCTGAAGGGATATATCCTCGCTGACACCTACACATCATTCCGAGAGCGCTACAGAGAATGCATCCGGATGCTGAACGGCCTTGAAAGATCACTAGAACAACACCTCCCCGATAAGGACCGACGCTGGGCTGTAGCGGAGACACCATCCAGTTACGCAGATCCTTCAGAACTCACATTTCCCGGATGGCCTGAACACTGAACACCGAACACTGAACACCAAGCAATACGGAAGGCACCTGATGAGTACAATACAAACACACAAAGTAGGCATCATCATGAACGGCGTCACCGGACGCATGGGGACGAACCAGCACCTCATGCGCTCGATCGTTGCCATCCGCCAGCA
The DNA here is from genome assembly GCA_903895695.1 of uncultured bacterium. Classification (GTDB taxonomy): domain Bacteria; phylum Verrucomicrobiota; class Kiritimatiellia; order CAIKKV01; family CAITUY01; genus CAITUY01. The sequence continues at coordinate 83,944 of CAITUY010000001.1, read as the reverse complement.
GGGCGGCGTCAAATTGAGCGAAACCGAAACCATCATGCCCGAACCCGTGCTGGTCGGCCGTAGCACGACCAAGCTGGAGAAGCTCTCCGCCATGGCAGGCGGCGTGAAATGGACGACCTCGCTTGACCAGGCCCTGGCCGACCCCGCGAACGTCATCTACTTCGACGCCCAGACCACCGACCGCCGCGTGGAAGGCGTCAAGAAGGCGATCGCCGCCAAGAAACACGTCTACTGCGAGAAACCGACGGCAACGAACACGGCCGAGGCGTACGAACTCTACACCCTCGCCCAGAAGGCCGGCATCAAGCACGGCGTGGTGCAGGACAAGCTGTGGCTGCCGGGCCTCATGAAACTGCAGAATCTGCGCAAGCAGGGCTTCTTCGGCCAGATCCTTTCCGTGCGCGGTGAGTTCGGCTACTGGGTCTTCGAAGGCGACACCGTTCCCGGGCAACGGCCGTCGTGGAACTACCGCAAGGAAGACGGCGGCGGCATGATCCTCGATATGCTCTGCCATTGGCGCTACGTGCTCGATAACTGCTTCGGCAATGTAGAGTCCGTCTCCTGCCTCGGCGCCACGCACGTTGCGACGCGGTGGGACGAAGCCGGCAAGCCCTACACCTGCACGGCCGACGACTCGGCCTACGCCACCTTCCAACTGGCCGGCGGCATCATCGCGCACTTCAACTCGTCGTGGACCGTCCGCGTCCGCCGCGACGACCTGCTGACGATACAGGTGGACGGCACCAAGGGCAGCGCCGTGGTCGGCCTGCGCAAGTGCTGGATCCAACCCTATGGCGCCACCCCGCGGGCGGTCTGGAACCCCGACATCGACAACCCCATCAACTTCTTCGAGACCTGGCAGGAGGCGCCGAATCAGCAAACCTTCGACAACGCCTTTAAGGTGCAGTGGGAACTGTTCCTCCGCCACGTGGTGAAAGACGAACCGTTCCGCTGGGGCCTGCTCGAAGGCGCCAAGGGCGTGCAGCTTGCCGAAAAGGGTGTCGAGTCCTGGCAGAAACGCGCCTGGGTGACGCTGCCCGAACTGAAGACTTGATGCCAACTGATTGACCGATCCGACTAATCCGACCGATCCGAACAAGGAAAACCAGCTATGAGCCTGAACACTGAACACCGAACACCGAACACTACTTCCCGAAAAGTCGCTCTCATCACCGGCGCCGGCCGCGGCATCGGCCTGGGCATCGCCCAGTGCCTCGCCAAGGATGGCTGCGACATCGTCGTGTGCGACATCCACGAAGAGAGCGTCGTCGCCGAAGCCCTGCAAAGCTTGCGCGCGCTGGGCGCCGCCGTGCTGTACTGCAAGGCCGACGTCACCAACGCCCCGGCCCGCCAGCAAATGATCGAGGCCATCAAGGCCCGCTTCGGCCGCCTGCATGTACTCGTCAATAACGCCGGCGTGGCCCCCAAGGTGCGCGCCGACATCCTCGAGGCCACGGAGGAGAGTTTCGAGCGCCTGATGAAGATCAACCTGCAAGGCCCGTATTTTCTGACGCAGGCTGCGGCCAACTGGATGGTGGCGCAGAAGAAAGCCGACCCCGCCTACTGGGGCTGCATCATCAACATCTCCTCCATGTCATCCAGCGTGGCGTCAGTCAGCCGCGGCGACTACTGCATCTCCAAGGCCGGCATCAGCATGGCCACCAAGCTGTGGGCCACGCGCCTCGGCGAATTCGACATACCCGCCTACGAAATCCAGCCCGGCATCATCAAGACGGACATGACGTCCACGGTGCAGGCCAAATACGACAAGCTCATCGGCGAAGGCATCCTGCTGCAGGCCCGCTGGGGCTTCCCGGAGGATATCGGCCGCGTGGCCGCCTCGCTGGTGCGCGGCGACCTCGCCTACTCCACCGGCCAGGTGATCATGGTGGACGGCGGATTCACGGTGCAGAGACTGTAGGACCGAAGGACTGGTAGGGCGAGGGCCTCCGGCCCCGCCGCGACAGTTACGCAACCGTCACGGCGCGGCGAGGACCCGCCACGGCGGGCAGGCAGCCGTCGCCCTACCCGCAATACAATCCAAGGGAGAATATCTATGACCGAACAGACACTGACAATCGACGGCCTGAAGCAGTCCGTCCCTGTAACCAAAGTCCACACGCTGGTCATCGGCAGCGGGGCGGCCGGCCTCAACGCCGCCATCCAACTCCGCAAGAACGGCGTCGAGGATGTCCTGATCCTCAGCGAGGGCCTGCAAAAAGGCACTTCGATCAACACCGGCAGCGACAAGCAGACCTACTACAAACTCGCCATGTGCGGGTCCGACGCCGATGCGCCGCGCACCATGGCCGAGACCTACTTCGCCGGCGGCAGCATGCACGGCGACCTCGCCCTGGTCGAGGCCAGCGTGTCGGCGCGCGCCTTCATGAACCTCGTCAACCTCGGGGTCCCCTTCCCGCGCGATGCCTACGGGCAGTTTGTCGGCTACAAGACCGACCACGACCCGCGCCAGCGCGCCACCTCGATCGGGCCCTATACGTCCCGCGAGATGTGCCGCGCGCTGATCCGCGAAGTCACCCGGCTCGGCATGACCGTCCGTGAGAACCGCGTCGTCACGTCGCTGCTGACTGTTGAAGACGGCGCGACGAAGCGCGCCGTCGGCGCCCTGGCGCTGGACGACAAGGCCGGCCTGGAAATCTATGCCGCGGAGAACGTCGTGTTCGCCGTGGGCGGGCCCGGCGGCCTGTACAAGACGAGCGTGTACCCCGACGTTCATACGGGCGCGGTCGGCCTGGCGCTGCAGGCCGGCGCCTGCGCCCAGAGCCTGCCGGAATCGCAGTACGGGCTGGCGTCCACCAAGTTCCGCTGGAACGTCTCGGGCACCTACATGCAGGTCGTGCCGCGCTTCATCAGCACGGCGGCCGACGGCCGGGGTGATGAACGCGAGTTCATGGGCGAGTACTTCGACAGCATCGGAGCCATGAACTCCATGGTCTTCCTCAAGGGCTACCAGTGGCCGTTCGACTCGCGCAAAATCGTCGGCGGATCGTCCATCGTCGACATCCTGGTCTACATCGAGACCGTGCTCAAAGGCCGGCGCGTGTTCCTGGACTTCCGGGCCAACCCGGCCGGATTCGACTTCAAGGCGCTGAGCCCCGAGGCCCTCCAGTACCTGACGAATTCCAAGGCCCTGCTTGAAACGCCGATCGCCCGGCTGCAAAAGATGAACCCGGGCGCGATTGAGCTCTACCGCGACCACGGCATCGACATCACGACCGAGCCGCTCGAAATCGCCGTGTGCGCCCAGCACAACAACGGCGGCGTGGCGGCCAATCACTGGTGGGAGTCGCTGAACATCAAGCATCTCTTCCCGGTGGGCGAGGTCAACGGTTCGCACGGCGTATACCGCCCGGGCGGGTCGGCCCTGAACTCCGGCCAGGTGGCCGGATTCCGCGCCGCGGAATTCATCGCCGCGCGCTACCAGGACGCCACGCTCGACGAGGCCGCCTGGCGCAAAGCCGCGACCGCCGCCGTCAAGCAGACGGTTGCCTGGATGGGCCTGTGCCGCAAGGCCAAGGCCGGTTCGTGGCAGGCCGATCGCGCCGAATTGCAGGCCCGCATGAGCCGGGCCGGCGCGCACATCCGCGCCGCGGCCGACAACAAGAAGGCCGTGACCGAGGCCCGTGCTCAGTGGGAGCGCCTGGAGCAGCAGGGCTGCCACGCCGAGACGGCGACCGATCTGGTCGAGGCGCTGCGGAACCGGCAGTTGTGCCTGGCGCATCGCCTGTACCTGGAGGCCGTGCAGTTCGCCATCGCCAGCGGCGTCGGCAGCCGCGGGTCAGCCATGGTCGTGGACCCGGCCGGCCAGCGCGCCCACCCGAAACTAGGCCCGGAATGGAGCCTCACGCCCGAGGACGCGTCGTTCAAGGACAAGGTCCAGGAAACCGTGCTGCAGGCCGACGGCAGCGTGGCCAACCGCTGGGTTCCGCGCCGGCCGCTGCCCGAAAGCGACATGTGGTTCGAAACGGCCTGGGCGGCTTTCAGGAACGGCGAAATCTACAAGACCTGAGGCGCGTGCCAACCTCCGGGATCACGAGTGGTCCCGGCGGTTGCCGCGCATTGCCCAATTTCATGGCGTGTCGTATGATGCGCGCCATGAACTTCTTCGAGCACCAGGAAGCCGCCCGCCGCCGCACGTCGCTCTTGGTCGGTTACTACGCCCTGGCTGTCGGCGCGATCATTGTGTCGCTCTATGCCGTCGCATTGACGGTCTTCAGGCAAGGAGTTGCGGTCCACGGGAGCCAACCGGCGGACGCCCCGCTCTGGGATCCCGGCCTGTTCGCGGTCGTGGCCCTCGGCGTGGGCGGACTGATCCTGATCGGCACGCTCTACAAAATCGCCACGCTGCGCGGCGGCGGCGAAGCCGTGGCCACGATGCTGGGCGGCCGGCCCGTGGCGCCGAACACGACGGATCTCCACGAGCGACGCCTGCTGAACATCGTCGAGGAAATGGCCGTGGCGTCCGGCACCCCCATCCCGCGCGTGTTCGTGCTCGACGACGAGCAGGCCATCAATGCCTTTGCCGCCGGCTTCACGCCGGCCGACGCTGTGGTCACCGTCACGCGCGGCACGCTGGAAAAGCTCACGCGCGACGAACTGCAGGGCGTGATCGCCCACGAGTTCAGCCACATCTTCAACGGTGACATGCGCCTGAACATCCGCCTGATGGGCGTACTCTACGGCATCCTCGTGCTATCGCTTGCCGGGTACTGGATGTTCAGGATCACCGCGAATACCGGAAGCGGTAGCCGGTCGCGCAAGGAGAAAGGCAACGCCCTCGGGGCCATCGTGATCCTCGGCCTGGCCATGTGGATCATCGGCTACATCGGTGTCATCTTCGCGCGCCTGATCAAGAGCGCCGTCTCGCGGCAACGGGAGTACCTGGCCGATGCCTCGGCCGTCCAGTTCACCCGCAACCCGCTAGGGATCGGCGGAGCCTTGAAGAAAATCGGCGGCTTCGCGGCCGGGTCCCGCCTCCTGTCGCCGCACGCCGAGCAAGCCAGCCACCTGTTCTTTGCCAACGGCCTCCGCGACTCGGTTTTCGGGCTCATGGCGACGCACCCGCCGCTGGTGGAACGCATCCGCCGCATCGACCCGCAGTTCGACGGCAATTTCGCGGCCACGGCTGGTGGCGACGGGCTGATGGAATCCGACGACGCCCCGGCGGGCAGTCTGGTCGGTGTTACGCCCGTCGCCCCGCCGCCCCTGCCGACCGCGGCCCAGGTCGCGATCCGCCCCGGCGCCATCGTCAATACGATCGGCACGCTGCCCACCGAGGGGCTGGCCTATGCGGCCGGACTCCTATCCGCCATCCCTGCGCCCTTGCGTATGGCGTGCCGCGAGACGGACGGGGCGCAGGCCGTGGTGTATGGTCTGCTGCTAAGCCAGGACGCCGCCGTGCGCGCCGCACAACGGGACCAGATTGCCGCCGCCGCGCCGGAGGACGTGACCCGACGTCTCGACGAGCTGGCCCCCCATATGGCAGCCGTCAGCCCGGAGACCCGCCTGCCGCTGGCGGATGTGGCCATCGCGACGCTGCGTCACCTGCCGGCCGACGGCTACGCCGCGCTCCGCACGGCCATCTTTGCCCTGGCCGCGGCGGATGACAAGATTACGATCTTCGAATACGCCGTGATGCGGCTGCTCACCCGGCGCCTGGACGCGGCCTTCGGCATGGCCCGCCGCCCGGTCGTGCGCTACACCACATTGGAACCGCTACTGGCCGATTGCGACCTGGTCCTCTCGGGCCTCGCGTGGTTCGGGAGCGACTCGGCGCCCGAGGCGCAGCAGGCCTTTGCCCAAGGGCTGGCTGAACTGGGGTGCACCGGCCGGCTCGAACTCCGTCCCCAGAAGGAGGCGACGCTCACGGCTCTCGATCCCGCCCTCGACCGCCTGGCCCAGGCCACGCCGCCGCTCAAGCAGAAGATACTGGCCGCGGCAGCCGCGTGCGTGAGCGCCGACGGCCGCGTGACCGTCGACGAGGCCGAGGCCCTGCACGCGGTGGCCGACACGCTGGGATGTCCCATGCCGCCGCTCATGGCGCAGGCCGCATAGAGAGGACGCACCATGCGGATCGCGCACATTACGCCCGGCTCCGGCGGTTCCTTCTATTGCGAGAACTGCCTGCGCGACATCGCGCTGGTCAAAGCGCTGCGCGCCGAGGGGCACGACGCGTTCACCGTGCCCATGTACCTGCCCGTCACGATCGACGATCCGGGCTTCGACAGCGCCGGCGACGTGTTCTTCGGCGGCATCAACGCCTACCTGCAACAGGTCTCTCCCGTGTTCCGCCACACGCCCCGCTGGCTCGACCGGCTGTTCGACTCGCCGGCGCTCCTGCGCTGGGTGGCGAAACGCGCGTCGATGACCCGCGCCCGCGGGTTGTGCGAGATGACGCTCTCCATGCTGCGTGGCGCCGACGGCCGCCAGGCCAAGGAGCTTGTGCGGCTCGTGGACTGGCTGGCCTCCGGCGAACGGCCCGACGTGGTCTGCCTGTCGAATCTGCTGCTGGCCGGGCTGGCCGAACCCATCCGTCGTAAGACCGGCGCCCGCGTGGTGGCGCTGCTACAGGACGAGGACACGTGGATTGACGCCATGCCGCCGCCGTATCGTGACCAGGTCTGGAACCTGCTGGCGGAGAAGGCGCGCGGGCTCGACGGCCTGATCGCGGTGAGCCGGTTCTACGCCGATGCCATGGCCGGGCGGCTGGGCGTGGATCGCTCGCGCGTGGCCGTGGTGCGTGTTGGGCTGCCGCTGGAAGGCTACGAGCCGGCGGTCCAGTCACCGCCTCTCACCCTCGGCTACCTGGCGCGCATGTCCGAAGAGCTCGGCCTTGGGATCCTGGCCGATGCCTACCTGCTGCTCCGCCAGCGCCCGGGCCTCGCGGCGCTTCGGCTGAAAGTCGCGGGGGGCTACACGGCCGACGACGTGGCCTTCCTGGCGGCCCTGCGCCGCCGCCTGGCCGCCGCGGGCGCGCCCGCCGAGTTCCTGCCCAACCTCGGCCGCCCCGAGCGGCAGGCCTTTCTGCGCGGACTTTCGGTGCTCTCAGTGCCCACATCGGCGGGTGGCGCGTTCGGGTTGTTCCTGATCGAGGCCATGGCGTGCGGCGTCCCGGTCGTGCAGCCGCGCGCCGGCGCCTTTACGGAGCTGGTGGAAATGACGCGCGGGGGCACGCTCTACACCCCGAACGACGCGCCCACGCTGGCCGCGGGCCTGGAGTCGCTCCTGCGCGATCCCGCGCTGGCCGCCGAACACGGCCGACAGGGCCGGCGCGCCGTCCGGGAGCACTTCACCTCCTCCCGCATGGCGCAGGAGATTTTGCGGGTGATTTGAATTGGCGAAGTCAGTCCAGCCGACGCCGCGATTCACGCGGCAACTTGGCCAACCACTGCCGGGGCGTAACGACGCGAATACCGAATGGTCTTTGCAGGACAGTCAGATCGGGATCGCGTGCGATGATGGTGCCAACGCGCCCGGCCAGCGCCGCCTCGATCATGATGTCATCATTGGGATCACGGCAGACGGTCTCCTCGAACGACGTGGGCGTGACCCACTGGCCGCTCTTTCGAATCAAGGCGAGCCAAGGTTCCAGGTCCGTATCGAAGCCTTCGTTCGCCTTCACCCTGTGCAGGGTCCGGTCGTATTCGCGGTAGATGGCCTCCGAGAGGACCAGCGAAACCATACCGAGCAGCCAAGCCTTGACGCACTTGTGTGGTTCGCTGCGCCAGAAGATGCCCGCAACCAGTACGCCCGTATCCATGACGACCGGCGTCACCCGGCTCGGACCTCACGGAGCGCCCGCGCCACGATGGTCCGAGCTTGCTTCTCCGAATGCCGGCCTGCCGGTGTTTGCGCCAGCAAGGCTACCACTTCCGCGGCAGATGGCGGCTTAACAGGCCGGAGCAGCAGTCCGTCATCACCCAGATCGAACACATTCAACGGCCCGCCCCGCTCCAGGCCTTCACGGCGGCACCATTCCAACGGGAAGACCGACTGCCGTCTACCGGTCAATGTCATCGTGGTTACTTTCATAACAGTAATATTCTATTACCTCGTCTGCCGTGCGCAAGCCTTTTGTCAGCCCGCCGGATTCCACAAGGACCCGGCCGACCGGGTACTGGCCGCCGCCGCCAGGGTCCTCGACCTGGAACTGGTCGCCGACGACGAACGCATCCCGGCCTATCGGCACGTTCGATCCCTAGACGCTCGCCTGTGACTTCAACAGGGCCGCGGGATAGCACGATAAGAACGCGGCATGCCAGACTTGCCGCTCAAGCTCCCCTGCGTAACGCCGAGGGTCAGGTTCGGCGAGTCTGCGTGCCGTAACCTGGACGTGCTGGCTCTGCCACTCTCATTGGCCGTTTGGTTCGGTTGACCAAGAGATCGGAACGGCCCTCTTGGGTTTCCTTGAGACGGGCAAAGAGGCGTCGCAGGTCGTGACCACACTCCTTGGACAGGCCATCCTTGATCTCCCACAGTTCCCTAAGTATGGGGTCACTCATCCTTTTCTCCCATCAGTTCTTCAGGCGTGCAGATTTCGGGGCAGGTGTAGCCTCGCGCCGCGCAGAGGGAGCGCACGATCGGCTTGGTCTCGGCATTGTCGATATGACGGCAATTCCAAGTCAGCAAGTAATCGATGCCATGTACCGCAGCCATGGCGATATGCGTGGCATCGTCTTCCGCTGCAGGAGGAAGCGCGCCCTCCGAGACCAACGCAGCGGCGAGGTCGTAGGCCTCCTCGACGACCTCGAGCACGGCCAGTCCGCGAAGGGCCTCGACCCGGCGTTGAGCCGCGGCCGGATCTCCCCGTTGCGCTTCCTGTTCTACCAACGGCGAGACGAAGACCTCAAACCGGCCCCGCTGCCCATCCCACCACTCCCGAGTAACCTGTTGGTGGGCGGCCGCCAGCAGGTCACGTGACGGGCGCGCCGTCAGGTAGCTCAGAATAGACGTTTCCACGTACACCGTCTTCATGCGCGTACCTTATCAGATCGGCTGGCGAGTGTCACTTTTCGGAAGAACGTTCCGGCTGAAGCGCCGCGGGCTAGCGGTCGCTTCCGGCCGGTTGTTGGGGTCTGCGTTCCCCACCTATGTACTTTTTGTCCCTCTCTCCGTGTCCCGGTCGTGTGTCCAGGATCAACCACCCCTCAGGTGTCACAGTATAATCTGTCTTTCCATAGTAGTGTTCCACTTCATCCAGCATATTGGTGTAGTCGGACCGAAGGAATCGAACCAACTCTGTTGTGTTGCTGGGCCATCGGGAATTCGCGTCCTTGAAGTATTCGCATATCCAGTACATGTACGGATCGGAATGCCCCTTGAACTCAACGCCAGGTTCAATGCGTCCGGACTGAGAGATGCAGCCAGCAGCGAACATAGTGACAACCGCGAAGGCCACAAGGTGCAGTCGCTGCTTCATGTCATGTCTCCAAATGCCCACATGTACTCTACCGCTAGCGGCTTTCTTCTGAGAACCCCCGCGAATATGCCGACTAGAAATCGTCTACGCAGGCTACTCGGCGGCGACAGATGCCGCCGCGTCCTTCTGCTTCCGCGCACGCCGGCTGAACAGTTCCATCTGCGGATCGCGGACGAGGCCGTAGATCTTGAGGATGCGCAGCATCTGCAGCATGTCTGACTTGTCGTAGTTGCGGGTGACGTCCACCTTGGCCACCAACTCCTGCAGCATCGTGCGGAATGACAGCACACCGTCGATGCCGCGCTCCTTGAGCGCGCGCAGCGTCTTCTCCTTCAGTTCGCCGGATGCCGGCAGTTCGGGCAGGCACAACACAGCGGCCACCGGTTCCGCGCCCAGACGCAGTTCGGCGGCCCGGCGCGCCGCGCGTTCCGCAAACCGCAACATCTCCGGGGTCTGCTCGAACGTCGCCGCGTAGAACCGGTCCGTGTGCCACCCGCGCACGCCCACCACGGCACGCGCCACGGTCTGGAGATCGGCGGAGGTCCACACCAGGCGCTCCGGCACCTGGTGCTCGCGGATCTGCGGGTGCACGATCAGCAGGTCGAGTTCCTCGTCCGCCTTCTTGTGACGGGCCGGCGTGTACTTGCAGGGCTGGCTGACCAGATAGCCCAGGGTCTCGAAATACTCCCGCGCGATCGCCTCATTGACTGCAGACATTCCACGTCTCCGCCAGGTCTTGCTCCGACACCTCGACGCCCGGCATCACGTCGCCTAGGCGCTTCGCCAGCACGAATCGCGGTGTCTTGCGCAGTGTCTTCTTATCCGACAGCATGGCCTCGCGCAGGGCGCCCCAGTCCAGGCCCGGGCCCGCCGTGACCGGCAGCCCCAGGGCCGACAACAAGGCCGTGAGGCGATCGGCATCCCCCTGGTGCAGCCCCGTCTGAGCCACGGACAACTGGGCGGCATAACGCATGCCCACGGCCACGGCTTCGCCGTGCAGCCAGCGGCCGTAACCGCCCACCTTCTCCAAGGCGTGCGCGAGTGTATGGCCGAAGTTGAGAATGGCCCGGGGCCCCAATTCGCGCTCGTCCATGGCCACGACCTCGGCTTTGATCTCGCAGCAGCGGGCAATGGTCCGTTCCAGCACGTCCGCGTCCCGCCCCCGCAAGGCGACCGCGTTCGCTTCGAACTCGCGAAACAGCTTGGCGTCCCAGATGACGCCGTATTTCACTACCTCGGCCAAGCCGGAAAGGTATTCCCGTTCCGGCAGCGAATCCAGCATCGCCAGGTCGGCGTCGACCTCGATCGGCTGGTAGAAAGCCCCCGCCAGGTTCTTGCCCTGCGGCAAATTGATGCCCGTCTTGCCGCCCACGGAACTATCGACCATGGCCAGCAGTGTCGTGGGCACCTGCATGAAACTCACGCCGCGCAGGTAGGTAGCCGCCACGAATCCGGCCAGGTCACCCACCATGCCACCGCCCAGGGCGATCACGAGACTCGAACGATCGAGTTTCTCGGTCGCGGCCCTGGCATAGAGTTCGCCGACCCAGTGCAGATCCTTGGTTGCTTCGCCGGCCGGCACGGCCACCCGGACGCAGGCCAGTCCCCGGGCCTCGAAGGCCGCCTGCGCGGCGGCCCCGTGAAGCGGCTCGACGTTGCTGTCCGTGACAAGCAGGGCCCGCCGTCCGTCCGTTTCTTCCAGCACCTGGCCCAACGCCACGCCGCGCCCGATGTGGATCGGGTACGAACGCTCCTCCAGCCTGACTTCAACCGTCTTTGCCATCTGTCACCTCCCGTCGTGCTCGGGTTATCGGCACGACTGTATAACACCGCGCGGCCGGTGTCAAAAAGCGGGATCGGCAGAAAAACGGAAACGCCACCAAGTCGGGGGGCCAACCTGATGGCGCTGGTGCCGTTTAAACGCCTATTGGAAATCATCGCGCCGCCGAGGCGTCGCTATTCTGACTGTGAACTTCTTCATTTACCTCATCGCCTTCGGCTCTTCCGTTGACAGGTTGCTCAACTGCTGGTTCGGAAGCTACCCCATCGGACTAAAGCGTGCCATGGGGTAAAACTCTACCTTGGATGCAGGGCGTCGAGGTATCCGACATAAGGCAAAAAGCAGCGCGATCTCAGCCTTCGCCTGATGTCGGCAGAGCCCGGTCGCACGTAGCCTGCGAGTATGTCGTTACGCTCTGGCGCGGTCGCGGCAGACACAACGAATAACCAACACAGGAGGCACAAAATGCGTAAGGGAACGACACTCGGCCTGGCCATGGGCGTTGCATCGGTTTTGCTCGTCGGGGCGATCGGCGCCAGCTTCGGCGGCGACGCCACAAACAAGGTCAAGGCAGCGGAGACTGCGGTCTTGCAGCCATCCGGCTCGATTTCGAACGGCGTGCGAGTCGTGGAAGTCAAGGCCAAGAAGTACGCGTTCATGCCGGGCGAGATCGTCGTGAACCAAGGTGAGAAGGTCCGCTTCGACCTGAGCACCGAGGACGTGACCCACGGAATCCAGTTGAAGGAGTTCAAGGTGGACCAGCGCATCGAGCCCGGGAAACCCGTCTCCGTGGAATTCACGGCGGATAAGGCCGGCACGTACACCTTCCACTGCTCGGTCTTCTGTGGACTAGGACATATGGGGATGCGCGGCAAGCTCGTGGTCCTGCCCATGGCGCACCCGTAAGTGCGGCCCAGTCCCAGCCTTCTAAGGTTATTCGCCATTGCCACATTTTCCAGGCCGGCGGTATTATAATCTCAGAAGGAGGGAAGAAACATGAAGACTGGAAAAACAACGATACTGGTAACGGGTGTCACCGGCCAACAAGGAGGCGCCGTTGCCCGGCATTTGCTAGGCACCGAGTTCGAAGTACGAGGCCTAACGCGTAATCCGGAAAAGCCGGAAGCCAAGGCACTCGCCTCCAATGGGGTCGAAATTGTCGCGGGAGATCTCGACGACCGTCCGTCCGTCGACCGCGCGCTCAAAGGTTGCTATGGCGTGTTCTCGGTTCAGAACTTCATGGAGACCGGCGCCGAGAGAGAAGTCCGACAAGGCGTCGACCTCACCAACGCGGCCAGGGCCGCGGGGATTGAGCATCTGGTCTACAGTTCCGTCGGCGCGGCTAACCGGGCGACGGGGCTCCCGCATTTCGAGAGCAAATGGCAAATCGAGCAACACATCCGTTCGCTCGGCGTGCCTTACTCGATCTTGCGGCCGGTCTTCTTCATGCAGAACTGGAGCACGTACTTCAAGGAAGATATCCGCAGTGGCATCCTGCGTCAGCCGCTTGCGCCCGATGCGAGACTCCAACAGGTATCCGTCGATGATATCGGCGGAATTGCCGCGCTGGCATTCTCAAAACCCGGGAGGTGGATCGGCAGGGAAGTCGACCTTGCGGGCGATGATCTGAGCATGCTGGAAGTCACGGAAACGCTCAGTCGGGTGCTGGGTACCCCGATCACCTATGTCCGTACGCCGTGGGAGCAGTTCAGGCAGGTAGCCGGCGAGGAGATCACCCGGATGTACAAGTGGTTCGAAGAGGTCGGCTTTGCCGTGAACATCGCGGCACTGCGCTCCGAATATCGTCACCTTGCCCGACTGGAACAAGTCGTGAAATCTGAAAATTGGAGGGAATGGGTGACTCGCGAAAGCCGCAAGGCCGCCTGACCTTGCCGGTGCAAACGAATACTTCAAACAGGTTCGGTGCCTCTTCCAAACCGCTGACCGAGGCGGAGGAAGAGGCGCTTCGTTGGCGTGAATCCGGGTTCCTCATGACCGTCTAACTACGAAAAGATTGGCCACGCACGGCACAGAAAGCACCTTCCATGTCGGATATGTCGCGACGTTCGTTTCTGGCGGGCTCGATCGGCTTCGGGGCGGCCGTGGCCTCTGGCTCGCCGATGAAGCTCGCCACCAAGCTGATCCCGTTCATCGAACCGCCCCAACCCGCCGAGCCCGGCGAGTGGACTATCTATCCCACGACCTGCCGCGAATGCCCTGCCGGCTGCGGCATGCACGTCTGGCACCGCGATGGGCGCGTGACGAAAGCCGAAGGCAACCCCCAGCACCCCGTCAATCGCGGCGGCCTTTGCGCGCGGGGCCAGTCGGCCCTGCAGGGACTCTACGACCCCGACCGCCTGCGGCAACCCGTCCACCGGCCGCAAGGCGGACCGCCCACGTCCACTACGTGGGCCGCGGCACTCGACGGGATTGCGGCCCAACTCGCCACCCGGCGCCGCGTCAGCCTGCTCAGCGACCTGCAGACCGGCACCCTGGCCGACGTGATGGAGCAGTTCTGTGCCGCCCACGGCGCTCGCCGCCCCTTCTTCCACGAACCGTTCGACTACGCCCCGATGTGCGCCGCGCACGAGATCCTGTTCGGGCTGCCTGCGATTCCCGACTATCGCCTCGACGCCTGCGACTTCGTCCTCAGCCTGGCCGCCGATTTCCTGGAAAGCTGGATCTCCCCGGTCTCCCTGGCCGCACAATTCGCCGCGATGCACGCGTATAAAGACCGCGACGTGGGGCGCCTGGTCTATGTCGGCCCGCGCCTGTCGCTCACGGCGGCGAATGCCGATACGTTCATCCGGGTTCCGCCGGGTGGAGAGCGGCAACTGGCGATCGCCATGCTGCGCCGCATTGTTCGGCAGGGCTGGGTCAAGGACAACGCCGCCGAGTTCGCGGCGTTGGTCGACGCTCTCGAGCCCGGCCCGACGCCGACGCTGAACGTCTCCGCCGCCACCGTCGATTCGCTGGCCCGGTCCTTCATGCAGGCCAAGGGAAGCGTGGCCCTGGCCGGGCCGGTCGGGGCGTCGGGAGCCGCGGCCACACAAACCGCCGTGGCCGCGGCGCTCCTGAACTGGGCCGCCGGCCGCCTGGGCCGGACGGTCGACTTCGCGCCCGCCCACGCGCTGGGCCGCGTCGGCTCGACCGCCGGGCTGCTGGACTTCTGTTCGTCGTTCGGGCGTGACGACATCCTGTTCATCCATAACTCGAATCCCGTCTATGCCGCCCCCGAACTGACCGAACGCATTCGCAAGGCAGGAACGATCGTCTATCTCGGCACCATGGGCGACGAGACCGCGAGCCTGGCCGACTGGGTCCTGCCCATCGATTCGCCGCTCGAAAGCTGGGGCGACTACGAACCCGTGGCTGGCGTGGAGGGACTCCTGCAGCCCACGCTGCGGCGGCTCCACGATACCCGTCACGCCGGCGACGTGCTGCTGCAAGTGGCCAAAGCCGACGGTCATCCCATGAGCCGGACGGACGGATCGACCCCGGCGGACTTCCAGGACTGGCTGCGCCGCCGGTGGAACGAGAAACTCGCCGGGGCCGCGCCCGGCCGGGCGCCGACGGTCACTTGGGAAGACGCCTTGCGCGCCGGCGGCGCCTGGCAAAGGCCCACGGCGGCAGTGCCCATGCTCCGGCCCGATGCCGCCGGGCGGCTCGCGGCCGCGCTCCAAGGCGCCCAACCGCCCCGCGCCGCCAATGAGGTGCAGGCGACTCCGCACGATCAAAAGTATGCCCTCTGGCTCTGGCCTTCAGTCCTGCTGTTCGACGGCCGCGTGGCCAACCGCGGTTGGCTGCAGGAAGCGCCCGACCCGACCTCCACCATCGTGTGGGGAAGTTGGGTGGATATCCATCCCGACACGGCCCGGCGCCTGGCAATCGGCGATAGCGACCTGGTGGAGGTGTCCGGCGCCAGCGGCCGCGTCGAAGCGCCGGCGCGCCTGACGACCGATGTGGTGCCCGACACGCTGGCCATCGCCTTCGGCCAAGGGCACACGGCGCTCGGCCGCCATGCCGCCAACCGCGGAGCGAACGTCTTTCTCCTGCGCTCGCCCACGCACACCGAAATCGGGTTTGGGTCCGTAGCGATCCGGAAACTGGACACGCAACACCCGCCCGTGGCCACGTCGCCCACCGAACACCAGTTCGGCCGCGGGATCACGCAATGGGTTCCGCTTTCGGGCCTCCGCGCCATGGCGCCGGGAGACGGCGAACATCTGATCCTGCCTCTGGCCGAAGGATACGATCCCAAGCGCGACCTCTATGCGCCCCACGAGCATCGCCGGCACCGCTGGGCCATGGTCATCGACCTTCAGCGCTGCACCGGCTGCGGGGCCTGCGGCGTGGCCTGTTACGCCGAAAACAACATCCCGGTGATGGGCGCCAAAGAGGTGGCCCGCGGCCGCGAAATGGCCTGGATGAAGGTTGTGCCGTACCGCGACGACGCCAACCCGGAACGCCTCGGGTGGATCCCCATGCTATGCCAGCAATGCGATGCCGCGCCGTGCGAGCCCGTCTGCCCGGTGTTCGCCTCGGTCCACAACGACGAGGGCCTCAACGCCCAGGTCTACAATCGGTGTATCGGCACCCGCTATTGCTCGAACAACTGCCCGTACAAAGTGCGGCGGTTCAACTGGTGGAACGTGACCTGGGACGAGCCGCTCGACATGCAGCTAAACCCCGAGGTGACGGCGCGGTCGCGGGGCGTGATGGAAAAGTGCACGTTCTGCATCCAGCGCATTCGCGCGGCCGAATTCCGCGCCCGCCGGGAACAACGCGACGTCCGCGACGGCGAGATCCAGCCCGCCTGCGCGCAGTCCTGCCCCACGCGCGCGCTCGTCTTCGGCGATCTGCTGGCCGCGGATGCAGAAGTGACCGTCCTGACGCGACGCGATCCGCGCCGTTACCACGTGCTGGAGGAGTTGAACGTCAAACCCGCGGTGACCTATCTACGCCGGATCGTTACCGATGAGGCTGGGCCGACATCCGCGTGACGTGAGCATGGCCATGGCACCCGAAAACCAAACGACGGAGACCGCGCTGACCTACGCCGAGGTCGGCGACGACGTCATGCGCGCCATGGGGCCCCCGGGCCTGCGCTATTCCGTGGCCATGTTCATGCTGGCCGCCGCCGTCGCCACGTTCTTCCTGGTGTGGAACCACCAGATCCAGACCGGTATGGGCGTGGCCGGCATCAGCCACCCGGTCGGCTGGGGCGTCTACATCGGCAACTTCGTGTTCTGGGTGGGGATCGCCCATTCCGGCACCCTGATTTCCGCCATCCTGCATCTCGTCCGCGCGCGCTGGCGCGACTCGGTCGCCCGCTCCGCCGAAGCCATGACCGTGTTCGCTGTCCTGACCGCCGGCCTGTTCCCGTTGATCCATCTCGGCCGCTTCTGGGTCTTTTACTTCATCATCCCCTACCCGTCCGAACGGCAATTGTGGCCCAATTTTACAAGCCCGCTGGTCTGGGACGTTTGCGCCGTGGGCACGTACCTGACGGTGAGTACGATCTTCTTCTACGTCGGCATGATTCCCGACCTGGCCGCGGCGAGGGATCGTTACGAAGCCGCGTTCGGACCGGATCACGATCGCAGCCGCTTCTACCGCCGGCTGGCGCTCGGGTGGTCAGGCGCGGGCAGCCAGTGGCGGCATTACGGCCGCGCCTACCTGTTCTTCGCCGCCCTGGCCACGCCGCTCGTGGTGTCCGTGCACTCGGTTGTATCCTGGGATTTCGCCATGGGAATTCTGCCCGGCTGGCACTCCACCATCTTCGCCCCCTACTTCGTCGCCGGGGCAATCCATTCGGGCCTGGCCATGGTGCTGACCCTGATGATCCCGATGCGCTACCTGTTGCGCCTGGAACGCGTCATTACGCTCGATCATTTCGAAGCCGTGGCCAAGACGATCCTGGTCACGACGCTTATCGTGGGCTACGCGTATGTCGTAGAACCGTTTATCGCCTGGTATTCCGGCGACCGGTTCGAGCAGCAGTTTGCCTACTGGCGCGCCACAGGCTCTATGGCCTGGGCGTACTGGGCGCTCTTCCCGCTCAACGTGTTCTTCCCGCTCGTGTTCCTGTGGCGCCGGGCGCGCCGCAATCTCCCCGCGCTCTTCGCCATATCAATTCTCATCAACATCGGCATGTGGCTGGAACGTTACTTCATCGTGGTCGGGTCCACGTCACACGACTTCCTGCCCCACAACTGGGGCACCTACGCGCCAACCTGGGTGGAACTGACGATCACCTGCGCGGCGTTCGCATTCTTCCTGTTCTGGTTCCTGATGTTCGCCAAGGTCCTGCCGACGGTGGCGATCAGCGAGGTCAGGGAGGCGGCCGGCCGCGCCGCACAGGCAGGCGCCGCCGGAGCAGAACGTGTCCCTGTCCTGCGCCGCGAGGGCGCAGGGACGGCGCCGCCGCGCGGCCTGCTGGGGATCTTCCGTCAACCGACGGAACTCGTGAAAACACTGCGCGCGTTGCGCGCCGCAGGCCACGCCCGCATCGAGACTTTCTCCCCAATCAAGCTGCCGGAGGCGGACCGCGTCCTGGGCCGCTCACCCGGGCCGGTACGTATCTGGACATTGTGCGGCGCTGTTTCGGGATTCGTGGGCGGTTTCGCGTTGGCCATCGGCACGGCCCTCATGAACGGGTCGATCGTCGGGGCCAAGCATCCGGTGTCGATCATTCCCTACTGCGTTGTCGCTTTCGAAGGCACGGTCCTCCTGGGCGCCCTGGCCAACCTGACCGGCCTCGTCGTGCATGCCCGCCTGGGCTCCCCACGCCTGCCCGGGTACTACGACCGGCGCTTCAGTCGCGACCGATTCGGCGTGTTCGTCGCCTGCCCTCCCGACCAGGCCGACGCGGCGCAAGGGCTGATGCGCACTAGCGGAGCGGAGGAAATCCATGTCGTCTGGTGACTCCACCACCCCGGTCCCTGCGACCTTGCCGCTCCAGACGGACCCGCGAACCGGCCGCGGAGTCCGAATCTTCTGGGGCGCGCTCCTCTTCCTCGGCCTGGCGGCGTGGGCCACGGCCGGCGGGTGCGGCGAAGCGGGCCGTTGGTGGCGGGCGCTCCTGATAAACTTCATTTTCTTCACGCCGATGGCGGCCGGACTGGTGGTCTGGTCGGCCGTGCTCCTCGTGTCGCGCAGCGGCTGGCACGGTTCACTGGAAGGGCGCGCCCTCGCAGGCATCGGCTTCGCCCTGCCGTCGGTCATGGCCCTCATCCTGCTCTGGGTCGAGAGTCCCGCCGTAAGTCCATGGCCCGCGCACGCCGGTTCCCCACACGCGGTGTGGCTCGCGCCCAACGCGCTGTTTTCGCGCGACCTGGCCGCCTTGCTCGTGTTCTGGATTCTTGCCGGATGCTATGTGCGGCTGCGGGCGCAGCGACGCGGCGCCACGCTTGGCGGCGTGCTGATCCTGGTGTACTGCCTGGTCTTCTCCCTGCTCGCCTTCGACCTCGTGATGACCCTGGACCCGAAATGGACCAGCGCGTTGTTTGGCGGCTACTTCTTCATGTCCGGCCTCTACATCGCGATGACGGCCTGGACTTGGATGGCCGCGTGGCAACGCAACGCCAACCCGAACCAGCTCCACGATCTCGGCCGACTGATGGTCACGTTCAGCATCATCACCGTCTACATGATGTACTCGCAATTGCTGCCGATCTGGTACGAAAACCTGCCCGGCGAAGTGCCGTTCGTGATTCCGCGCCTGCTGCCCGGTCCGTGGACCCCCGTGAGCGCGGCCATTCTCGGCGTGGTTTATCTGGGGCCGCTGGTTATGCTCCTGACCATCCGCGCCAAACGCACGCCCCGGATCATCGGCACCGTGGCGTCGGTTGTGCTGGTCGGCCTGTGGGTCGAGCGCTGGTGGCTGGTGGCGCCGACCTTCGATCCCAGTCCCCGGCTAGGCCTGCCCGAGATCGCGGTGGCCGCCGCGTTTGCCGGCGCGCTGGGGCTAGGCATGAGTATGTTCGGCCAACGGGCGGCAGCGGCCGCGGTGCCCGGGAGCCAGCCATGAGCGAAGCGTCCCTCCAGAGCATGCCCGGGCCGGCGCCGCGCCGACGGAATCTGACTCCGGCGCTGTACGCCCTGCTCACGGGCGCACTCATCCTGGCAACGGCCGCGCTTTACTATCGCGTCCCGCCGGTCGGTAAGGCCCAACCCATTCCCTTCAGCCACCGTCTGCACGCGGGCGATAAGCAGATCGCCTGTTTCTTTTGTCACACCGGCGCCATGGCCACGGAGCGTGCCGGCGTACCGCCGCTGCAAACGTGCATGCAGTGCCATCAACGCATCATTGTGGATTACCCCCCCATCCAGGACTTGCGCCGGCACTACCTGCAAGGCATTCCGGTCGAATGGGAGCGCGTCAACGACGTGCCCGATTTCGTTTACTTCGACCATCAGGTCCACCTCATGAGGGGCGTGGACTGCGGGACCTGCCACGGCGACGTCAAGGCCATGGACCGGATTGTCCCGGCGCACGAGCTGAACATGGGATTCTGCGTGCAATGCCATCGCGACAACAACGTGTCGCACGATTGCCTGGTTTGCCATCGATGACGGGACTGGATAAATCATGACGCTCGCCACACAGACGCACGGCACGGCCAAGGCCTTCCTCGCGGCCGGGGCCTTCTGGTTCCTCGCCGGCACGGTCTTCGGGCTGATCGCGGCAATCCATCTGGTGGCGCCGGAGTTCTTCAACAACGTCCCTTTCCTGGTGTTCGGCCGGACGCGGCCCGTGCACGTCAACACGGTCATCTTCGGCTTCACAGCCAGCACGTTGATCGGGTGCGCGTATTACTACGTCCCGGCCTTGCTGCGCACTCCCTTGTGGTCCGAGCGCCTCGGGTGGGTGTCGTGGTTCTCCTGGAACCTGACCGTTCTCAGCGGCTTCTTCACGTTCCCGTTCGGGTTCACCCAGGGCCGCGAATATGCCGAATACCTGTGGATCTTTGACGTCTCGCTCGTGGTGGCCATGCTGGCCATGATCGTTAACTTCACGATGACCGTGGCCACCCGCATCGAGAACGTCCTTTACGTGTCGGTGTGGTACGCGCTTGGGGCCTGCCTGTGGTCGGCCGCCAACTACCCGATCGGCAACGTCATGTGGCATCCCCTGACGGGTGCGCTGCCTGGCCTGCTGGACTCGGTGTTCCTCTGGTTCTACGGGCACAATCTGGTGGGCATGCTTCTCACGCCCCTCTCCATCGCAGTCGTGTATTACGTCGTCCCGCGCGTGGCCCGGACGCCGCTCTATTCGCATACGCTCTCGCTGATCGGATTCTGGACGCTCGTCTCGATGTACGCCCACATTGGCGGCCACCACATCCTTCAAGCTCCCATCCCGAACTGGCTGAAGACGATTTCCGTTGTGGACTCGGTGGCCATGATCGTGCCCGTGTTCACCGTGCTGGTCAACGTGTGGCTGACCGCGCGGGGCCATGGCGCCCGCCTCTGGCGTGACCCGGCCGCCCGCTTCATCATGGCCGGTACGGCCTGGTACCTGGTGACGTGCATTCAGGGGCCGCTCCAATCGTTGCCGAGTATCCAGAAGGTCACGCACTTCACGAACTGGACCATCGGCCACGCCCACATCGCGGTGCTCGGGTTCTCCGGGATGATCGCGCTCGGCGGCCTGTGGCACATCCTCCCCCTGGTGACCGGCCGCCCGCTGCACTCGCCTCGTCTCGTGAACCTGCAGTTCGCGCTGCTGACCTTCGGGTTGGCGGGATTCTTCGCCGTGCTGACCGCGGCCGGGCTCATCCAGGGCGAAGCCTGGCACAACGGCGAGACCGTCTACCGCGTGCTGCCCGAAATTGCCGTCTACATGGCGCTCCGCGCGATGTTCGGGGTGTCCATCCTCGCCGCCTCCGCGATCGGCCTCTACGTTGCGATCATGTCGCTACGCCCGGCGCCAGGCAGCGTCCCCGCCACCTCGTGTGGGACCTCACTGCACCCGGCGCCAAACAGCGTCCCCGCCACCTCGTGTGGCGGGACGCCAAAATCGTCGTGCACGGCGACGGTCCCGGACCAGGAGGCCGCCCCATGAAAATGACCCCCGCCCTCGCCATGGTCGGCAGCCTGCTCGTCTTCTGGGCCTCTGTCTTGGTCGCCATCATCCTCCCGGCGATCACGATGACCGAAACGCCCTCGACCGCCTGGCGTCCGTGGACGTCTGCCGAAACCGCCGGGCACGACCTGTACGTGAAGAACGGTTGCAGTTACTGTCACTCGCTCTACGTCCGCGTCTCCGACTGGGACCTCGGCGCGGACCGCATCGCCGAACGAGGCGATTACGCGGGACAAAATCCCGCCATCCTGGGGACCGAGCGGACCGGACCGGATCTGTCGCAGGATGGTGGCGAGCACCCGGACGACTGGCACTGGGCGCACTTCACCAACCCGCGCTATACGCGGCCGCTCTCGCTCATGCCATCCTGGGAATTCCTGGGTTGGCCCGCCGTTTCCAACTTGACCGCCTACGTGCAATCGCTGGGCAGCCGCGATGCCGATTACCGTGTGGCCCGCCAGCAACGCTGGAAGGCACCCGCCGTCCGCGCCTATGCCGGCGGACCGGACGTCAACGTTGACTGGCTGCATGCCCAGGTCCCGGCGGGCTGGCTGGCCATGCCCAACCCCTACCCCGCCACGGAAGCCGCCTTGCAGCGGGGCCAGAAGATCTATGAGGGCTTCTGCCTGAACTGCCACGGGCCCGTGGGCGATGGCCAAGGCGTCGCGGAGAAATACCTCTCGCCCCCGCCCCTCAATTTCACGACGCTCAAGCGCCACCTTGCCCAGGGCCGGTACGTCGGAGGCCTCTTCTACTACCAGATCATGAACGGCATCACCGGCACCGCCATGCCCTACTTCAAACATGAACTGGAGTCGGAAAAGATCTGGGACGTATCCAACTTCATGGCGGTCCGCTTCCTGGGTTACACCGATGCCGGCACGGCGCCGCGCGGGATCGAGGCGGCTTACGAGCCGGCGTGGTCGAACGCGTTCCAGTCCCTGGCGCCGAAAGGAGTCCGTCCATGAACCCGACCGAGTCCGTGCAACTGCTGTACCTGTGGATCGCCTTCGCTGTGCTGGCCGTGATCGGCATCTCGGCGATCCTGGTCTGGGCCGTTCGGTCCGGCCAGTTCTCCGAGCAGGAGCGGGCGCGCGGCCTGCCCCTGGTCAGCGGCGTGCCGGACACGGCGCCGACGGAGCGGCGCCCTCCATCGATCGGGATATCCACCACGAAGAACACGAAGAGCCGCCAAGCTCCGCTGCACGTTCGTGCCCTTCGTGTTCTTCGTGGTGGAAAGCCACGCGGAGTCCATCATGATGCGCCTTGATATCTTCCAGAACCAATGGCTCGCCCTGGCACTGGCCGGCGGTGTCGTGCTTGTGCTGGCCATCGTCCTGGTCTGCGTTGAAACCTGGGGCGCCGGGAACCGCACCGCGGCTCCCGCCCAGCCCGCGCCGGAAACACGGCGCATGCCGTGGTTCATGATTCTCATTTACGCCGCAACGGCCGTCTTCGCCTTGATCTACGTGGCGATGCGCGCCCTGGCGCCGCCGAATTGGTGAGGTGAGCATGGAACTATCAACCCAGGATAACAGTCGTATCGTGCGGGGCCGCTGGCAAGGGTGGGCCCTGGTGGCGGTCGTGTGCGGCGCCATCGTCCTGTGGGGCCTGCTCAACTATCGGCTGGTTGGCGATCGACCGCGCGCCTGGGATTTCGGGGTCTTCCCAGACGCGCCGGGCGAGTCGGTCTACTCGACTGTCCGCCCGCCCCCGGCACGGAATGTGTCACGCCAGACACCCGTCCTGCCGGAAGCGGATACACGCCCCACGTCGGTCCCGCGGGAGGCGCAGCCGTGAAGACGATCCTGTGGCTCTTCCTCGCCGGGATTTCCGCCGTCACGGCCCTCTTCATCTACATTTTCGCCGCCGGTCCCCATCTGAGGGTCCAGCCGAATATCCGCTCGTTCGATGCCGCCATGCCTTTGCCGCCGCCGGACAGCGTGCCGCTCGAACGCACCCGCGCGCCGGCCCCGTCGGCGGCCGAAGCGACCGCCCTTACGAACGCCGTGGCCGACACCCCCGAGAACCGTCGGCGCGGCCGGGTCTACTACGAGTACTACTGTCTGGCCTGCCATGGCGAGGCCGCCGGCGGAGCCGGCCCGGTCGGTCGCAGCTACGTCCCGGCGCCTGCCGATCTCCGCACGGCCGTGCCCGCCATCCCGACCGACGGCGACCTCCTGCGCCGGATGCTGACGGGCGTGGGCCACGAACCGGCGCTGCCCAACATCGTGCCCGCGGCGCACCGCTGGTACCTGGTGCGTTACCTGCGCGCCTTGCCGGTCGCCGAACGGACGCCTCCTTGATCGTGGCGAACGCTTTGCCCGTGACTTGGGTAGGGCGACGGCGTCCTTCAGGATGAACCTTCAGGATGAATCCTCGCCGCGCCGCAACTGTTGCGATCCTGTCTCGTTTCTGTCGCGGCGGGGCGGGGACGCCCACGCCCTACCTGGAGCTGCCGCACGGGTCGGGGAACCCGTTTAACCGCATCGAGTTCGCGATCACCGTCAGGCTGGAGCCCACCATGGCCACGGCGGCCACGAGCGGATGCAGCCAGCCTGCCGCCGCCGCGCCGAGTGCAACGGTATTGTAACCGGCCGCCCACGCCAGGTTCTGGATCATGGTCCGGCGCGTCGCGCGGCTGAGTTCGATCAGCCATGGCAGACGACCAAGATCGTCGGAGAGCAGCACGACGTGGCTGGCCTGGCGGGCCAGATCGGTGCCGCCGCCCAGGGCGATGCCGATGTCCGCCGCGGCCAGGGCCGGCGCGTCGTTCACGCCGTCGCCGACCATGGCCACGGGGCGGCCTGGCCGGGCCGCGGCGCGCACGATCGCAACTTTTTCGCCGGGACCGCACGGAGCATGCACGTCAGTTACCCCGATCCGCGCCGCCACGAACCGGGCCGTGGCCAGCCGATCCCCTGATAGCAGGCTCGCGCCAATGCCCGCCTGCCGCAATTCGGCCACGACGGCGCGGCTCTCCGGCCGAATGGCATCGCTGAAGAACAGCCGGCCCCGGATGCGTCCCTCCCACGCTACGTGGATGACGGTGCATTCATCCGGGACGGGATCCCCGCAGCCGGTCACGAAGTCCGCCGTGCCGGCCACCACTTCGCGCGCCTCTCCGCGCCATGTCACCCGGCCGCGCAGGCCCTTGCCCGCTTCAATGCGGACCTGCGTAACCTGCCCGAGTTCGATCCCTCGTCCCCGGGCCGCCGCTACCGTGGCAACGGCCACCGGATGCTCGCTTGCCGACTCGAGCGTCGCCAGGCACCCGATCAACTCGTCCTCGCCGATGGTCGAATCCAGCACCTCCACCCGCTGCAACGCGGGCAGGCCGGTCGTGACCGTCCCGGTTTTGTCGAAACACACCGTGCCTACGCCTGCCAGACGTTCCATCACGTCCCCGCCCCGCACCAGCACGCCGGCCCGCGCGGCTCGGCCGATGGCCAGCGCGGCGGCCAGCGGGGTGGCGATGCCCAGGGCGCAGGGGCAGGCCACCACCAGCACGGCCAGAGCCACGGACCCGGCGCGTTCAGGCCCCGCGACCGTCAGCCAGAAGATCGCCGCACCCGCCGCCAGGACGAGCACCGCCGGCACGAACCAACCGGCCATCCGCGCGGCCAGGCGCTCCCAGGGCGCCGCGGTTTCCCGGGCCTGTTCGACCATGTCGATGATCCGCCTCAGCAGCAAGTCGGCTCCGGTCCGCTCGGCAACCAGCACGATGGCCTGGGCGCCATTCAAGGTTCCGGCGATGACCGGATCACCGGGCCGGCACACCCGCGGCTCGGACTCCCCCGTGAAATCCGCCTCACCGATCGTGGTCTCGCCTTCGGCCAGGCGGCCATCGACGGGAATGCGCCCGCCGGGCCGGACCCGGATCACGTCACCGGCGCGCAGCAGGCCGAGTTCCGTTTCGCGGGCCTGGCCGTCCTCGACACGCAGGGCGGTTCGCGGGAGGAACGATTGCAGGGCGCGGAGCAGATGGCGCGTGCCCGCCTTGGCCGTGCCCTCGATCAGTCGCCCGAATGTCATCAGGGTCGGCAGCATCGTGGCGGTGTCGAAATAGACGGGACCCGCACCGCGCACGGTGTTGACCGCGCTGACGCCGAACGCAGTCACTGAACCCAGCGCCACGAGCGTGTCCAGGCTGATCCGCCGCCGCGCGAGTTCCGCGGCGGCGCCGCAAACGAAGGGGTAACCCAGGATCACCATCGCGGGCGTCGCCAGGGCCAGCATCAGCCAGCGAAATGTTCGGATCGCCGCGCCTTCGATGCCGTTCGTATAGAGCAGCAGCGCGATGGTCATGACGTTCATGGCGAGCAGCGCGCCGATGCTCAGCCGGAGCACGCTCCAGGCCCGCGCCCCGTGTTGATCCTGGGCACCCACGATGCGGCTTACCAGCAGGCATCCCGTGCAGCAGAATACGCTGCCGCCGTACTCCCGGGGCGTGACAACCGGCAGACCGCAGTGGGCACAGGCAATCCGTCCCATGGTCAGCGCTCCACCGCTGGCAAATCCGCCTTCGCATCGCCCCCGCAGCAGGCCGCGCCGGCATGTGCCGCCTGGGCCGGGCAGCCCATCACGCGGTGGAGCACCTCGGTGCCGCGCAGGGCCGTTACCACGCCCAGCGCGACCAGCAACACCCCCCCCGCGACAGCGCCCGGTCCTCGCAGGCGGTTCCCGAGCGCGTGGCCCGTGAGCCCGACCAGGAGCAGCGCCCACAGTGTCCCCACCCCGACGCCGGCCAGGGTTGCCATGCCCGCCGGGACCGAGGCGGTCCGCGCCGCGTAGGCGAGAAATGCCAGCACGATCGGACACGGGAGAAAACCGGTGGCTACGCCCAATCCCAAGGCCGCGGCCGGCGTGGGCCGCTCGAACAGGCCTGCGTACAGGGTCGCCCACCACCCGGGACCCGAACCGGCAGCGGGGCGGCGGCGCGGCACCATGCCCAGCAAAGTGAGTCCCGCCAGCACCAGGGCCGCACCGGCCCCGACGGCCAGCAGTCGGGCCGCCCAGGTCACGCCGAGGACCACATTCAGCCGGCTGCCGCCAAAGCCAGCCAGGGCGCCCAGGAAGACGTAGGTGCAGGTCTTGCCGACATGCCAGAGAAGTTGCCGTCCCAGCGTCTGCGCGAAGGCGCCGCCGCGGGCCAGGTGCAGGGCGAATCCGCCGCACATCCCCGAACAGTGAACAAAAGCCAACGCCCCGCCCGCCAGCCCCACCGCGAAATGGCTCCACAGTAGCGCTTCGTTCATGGACATCCCCCTGACCTGATCAGAAGGCCTATGAGCCGGAACCCGCCGGCACGCCCTACGGCTCTTGTTCGACCAGCACGGTTGTCCCGTTCACGGTATAGGGACGGTTGGTCTGGATGTTGATGATCACGGTCCGGTTGCTGGTGGCACCATCGACAAGGGTAACCCGATAGGTGCGGGGCGCCGGCCCCGGTCCACCCAGCACCTCGACTCCCGTGACCGCCGACACCACGGCGGTTCCCGGTGTCGCTGCCGCGGCGGGCGCTGCCGGCCCCAGATCCTCGGCACTCGTAACGAAGATGGCGTCGTCGCGGTCCTCGCCATATTCCCTGTAGCCGTGGAAACGGATCCGGCGCGCGCCGCTGGCGTTGAGCAGCACGGGAAAGACCTTCGAAGTTTGCAGCACGTACATGGAGTCGAACGTCGTCTTGGACTGCGGGTCCTTCACGCTAAAACGGCTGTAGCCGTCATTGCGCAAATAATGTCCGTGGCAATCCCTGAGATTGGAGACGCCCGGGAACACGGCCGTCAGGGTCACCTCAGCCTGCTCGGGGAGCGAGCTGACGGCGGCCTGCAGGTAACTCACGGTGACCTCCTTGGACTGGGCATGGGCGACGCTGATCGCCAGTCCACCCGTAACGGCAGCCGCCAGGATTGCAACGGCAAGAGGCTTCTTCATCGGGATCCTCCTCTGTTCTCACCACAGTTCCAATGTAGCCCCAGCTCGCCAAACGCTCAAGCCCGCAGTTGGCCACCCTGGCTGCGGGGACCCGCACGGATTTCTGCGCGGGCCCGGAAAGGAAACGCCATCAAGTTGGGGGGCAACCTGATGGCGCCGGCGTTGGAAAACGCCTTTGAAAATCACCGACAACCTACTGCGCACCCGGAGGAACGTCCATCCACCAAAGTATGAGTTTGGGATTCGATAAACCTTGCCTGCGGAAATGCGGATCCCCAATTCGCTTGCCTTGCGGGCTGGCCGTGACAAGACTGTGGGCATGAGGTCTGCGCCACTGATCCTCGCGTCGCGTTCACCCGCGCGCGCCGCCCTGCTGTGCGGCGCGGGCTACACATTCGAGCAGGTGGTGGCGGACTGCCCCGAACCGCCGCCCGCGCCCGGGGAGTCCCTGACGCGCTACGTTCGACGCCTCGCCCGGCTCAAGGCCGAGACCGTGGCCGAACGGTTTCCAGCCGCCTGGGTGCTTGGCGCGGACACGGCGTTGATCCTCGAAGGCCGCATCATCGGCAAACCGGCCGACCTGCGCTCCGCCACGGCCATGCTCATGGCGCTGGCGGGTCGTACGCATCGTATCTGCAGCGCAGCCTGCCTGGCGGGGCCGTGCGACCGAAACGGTCGGCGGGCCTTTCACACCACCGTGGATACGGCCTGGGTCACCTTGCGGGACTGGCCCGCACCCCGTATCCGCGCTCATGTCGCGCTTACGACACCCGTGCACTGGGCAGGGGCCTATGCCGTGCAGGACCCGGTTTCCTGCGCCATCGTGGCCCGAATCCGCGGGGACCTGGCCACGGTGATCGGTCTGCCTATGACAAAATTGCATCGTGGTGCATCATCGTTGTTTCAAGTCTGAGACACGAGGCACTGCGAAAGGCGGCCGGTTAAACGCCAAATCAAGGTTGCCTGAGTGCTGAGCTTCATCGTTTGTCGCGACGTAGCCAATTTAATGCAAAGATGATGTGAAGTGCGGCACCCGCCTTTGCAGCGGCACGCGCCATGCTTATATAATAAGACGACCTGAGGTTGGTGGAATGATGGGACGGACGCCTAGTGTGTCATTCAGTTCCCGGTCCACTGGCCGACTGGGGTGCCCGGCGGGTGGCAATACCTGACCGAAATAACCGCGGCTCAATGCCGCGGTTACTTTTTGGGGCAACCTCACTCCAGCGCATCAAGAATTTCGCGGCGCTGCGTCTCCAAGTCAGCCACTTCCTGCCGCCAGAATGCCGGCGCACCCCAATCCGGCGCCAACCGGGCGAAACCGCCGTCAGCTTTCTGCCGGGCGCACCAAGCCGTAAAGTGGATGAACCTCATTGCCCGCAGAGGTTCAACCAGACGAAGTGTCTCGTAGGGAAACGGCAGAAAAGTCTCGTAGCCTTCGAGCAGCAAGTCGGCCTCCGTGCGCGCCCGGGGTAGACGGTCGGGCAGGATCAGCCACAGGTCCTGCACGGCCGGCCCCATGGCCATGTCGTCGAAATCCAACAGGTGATAGCCTTCGCCGGGGCGGTGCAGGATGTTGCCGCGGTGGCAGTCCCCATGGATGCGCAACTCCTCTACGTCGGCGAACAGCGGGTCGATAAGCTCGAGCAATTCCGTGACGATCGTCTCGTAGGCGTCGCGGAAAGGCGGCATCAGAGCGCCGGAACGCAGAATGTAGTCAAGATGCCCCTGGGTTGAATGCCGCGGGTGAAGCCGAATGCGGTCCTTCGGCGCATGCAGGGCGCCGACGGCATGCAGACGGGCCAGGAGGCGCCCGAGCTGGGGCCACTCGGTCATGGCGGGCTCGTCCAGGGGCCGCCCGCCCCGCTTGGGGAACACGGCGAACCATATTCCCTCGAGCGCGTGCAGCAAGCTGCCGTCAGGCCCGGCCAACGGGGGCACCACCGGCACCTCCGCCTCGTGCAATTCCCGCAGGAAATCGAGTTCGTCCTGCAACGCGGCGCGGCTCCAGCGGCCGGGCCGGTAGAATTTCACGATGGCGTAGCCGCCCGCGTCCAGCCCCACCTCATAGACGCGGTTGATATAGCTATTCAGCGGCCGGCATAGATTCGTGCACCGGGCGCCCAGCGCCCCTTCGACCGCGTTGATCACCGTGTCCGGGGTCAACGCGCTAAAGACCGGCACGGACTCCCGGCTCGAACTATCCTGATGGGACACGGTATTCACACGCTCTACCGACCTACACTCCCAAAACTCCCGGACCGGCGCGACGATTTCGTCGCATGCCGACCGCCGCCGCCGCCGCCACCGTGGCCACCGCCGCGTCCTCCCGAGTGACCGCCCCCTTGGCCGCCGCGCCCGCCGCCCTGATGCTGGCCTCGCGGCGGCGGTTTGGCCGCCGCCCCGGTCGCATGGCGGGCCGACTCGGAATGATACGGGTGATTGGCATCCACCGGCACGGCCT
Source organism: uncultured bacterium (assembly GCA_903895695.1). Classification (GTDB taxonomy): domain Bacteria; phylum Verrucomicrobiota; class Kiritimatiellia; order CAIKKV01; family CAITUY01; genus CAITUY01. The sequence goes on along the minus strand of CAITUY010000001.1, from coordinate 54,234 downwards.
TGCCAATGAGCCGCTCAATAGCCCGCAAGAAGTCGCGTTCGTCGGAACTGCAGAAGGAAACGGCATCGCCATCGGCCCCGGCCCGCGCCGTACGCCCGATCCGGTGTACGTAAGTCTCCGGCTCCACGGGCAAGTGGTAGTTGATCACATGCGTGATGCCGTCCACATCAATGCCGCGCGCCGCGATGTCGGTGGCCACGAGAACCCGGAGCCTGCCGGTCTTGAACCCGGCCATGGCCTGCGTGCGGGCGCCCTGGCTTTTGTTGCCGTGAATGGCCACGGCCTGGATGCCCGAATTCGTCAGCTTGCGCGTAACCTTGTCCGCCACATGCTTTTGCTGCGTGAACACGACCACTCGGTTCAGCTTCTCGTCGGACAGCAGCGACACCAGCAGCGCGTCCTTCTGGGCCCGATCCACGAACATGACCTTCTGGGCGATCCGCTCCACCGTCGGCTGTTCGGGAGTGATGCTGACGTGTACGGGGTTGCGGACCATGGTCCGCGATAGCGCCAGCGCGTCGGCGGTCAGCGTAGCCGAGAAGAACAGCGACTGCCGCTGGTGCGGCAGGGCGGCGATCACCTTGCGGATGTCGTTGATGAAGCCCATGTCGAGCATGCGGTCGGCCTCGTCGAGAATGAAAACCTCAACGCCGTCCAGACGCACGTGCCCCTGCTGCTTGAGATCGAGCAGGCGGCCCGGGGTCGCCACGACGATATCCACGCCGTGGGCCAGGGCGTTCACCTGCGGCTGCTGGCCCACGCCACCAAAAATCACGGTGTGGGTCACGTGCAGATGGCGGCCGTAGGTGCGGATGCTGTCGCCGATCTGGGCGGCCAGTTCGCGGGTCGGGGCCAGGATCAACGCACGCGGCCGACCGCGCGACCGGGGCCGGTGATTCAACGTCAGGTACTGGAGCAAGGGCAGCGTGAAGGCGGCAGTCTTGCCCGTGCCCGTCTGGGCGCACCCGAGCAGATCGCGCCCTTCCAACAGATGCGGGATGGTCTGGGTTTGGATCGGCGTCGGGGTCGTGTAGCCTTCCTCGGCCACGGCCTGCCGCAGCGGCGGCAGCAAAGCGGTAAAGACGTCGCGCCCTCCGGCAGCGGGCACGACTGCCGGCACGAATGAAGGCGCCGGTACGGATGCGGGCGCGGGGGAGTGCGCCGAAGGCGCGGCGGCCCCGGCTGGTCGGTGCGGCTGGGGGTGTCGAGGGGCGGCGTGGGAATCGTGATGTCGGTCGTTGTTCATTCGGTCTTCCATCCGGGTGGCTTCAGTTCTCTGCCCGCCGGATACGTGGAGGAGAATGGCCTGCGGTCGTCGCAGAATCGGCGCGGATCGCCCCGAACGCGCTCAGCGCAACGGAACGGACGTGCAATTAGGGTGCAAATGATACACGTTCCGGGAGCCCGGGTCAAGCCGTCTATGTGATGGCGCGGGCAATCATGAAGGCGGCGGCGGCGGCCACGCCGCCGATCAGGGTCGTCTGAAGCGCGCTCCGCCACGGCACGGTGCCCGTGAAGTGGCCCTTCACGAAGCCGAACACGGCCAGCGCCAGCACGGTCACCGTCACCGAACCGCGCAACCCGCCCGAGAGCGTCCCGGCCAGCATGTACGGCACTAACGGAATCAGCCCGCCTGCCACGTAGGCGCCGCCGATCGTCAGGGCGCTGTTGCGCGCTCGCGCGGGTTCCGGTTCCTCCAGGCCCAGTTCGAACCGCATCATGAAGTCCACCCAGGCCTTCGGGTTGCGGCGCAGCGCCGCCACCACAGGGGCGCTCTCCTCGGCGCGGATTCCGTAAGTCTCGAACACCTCAGCCACCTCCCGGGCTTCAACCTCGGGCACGACGCGTGTCTCCTCCTCCTCGCGCCGCCGCTCGCTGGCGTAGTGCTCGGCATCGCTCCGGGCCGCGAGAAATCCCCCCAGCCCCATGGCGATGGCGCCGGCCGCTATTTCCGCGAAGCCCGCGGTGACAACGACGCGCGTGCCCACCGCCGCCCCGGAAAGGCCGGCGGCCAGCGCGAAGGGTACCGTCAACCCATCCGACATCCCGATGACAATATCCCGTACAACGGCGCTGGCGGTGAAGTGATGCTCGGCGTGCGGGGTCTGGGGCATGGATCTCTCCTGGTGCGTGGCCAGTGCGGCGAATCCTCACGATTTGTCGAGCAACACGGCCAGCGCCTGGCGCAGCCGCTGGCATTCGGGTTCGGCCTGCGCGTAGACCGTGTCGGCTTTGTTGAACTCCAGAATATCGACGCCGTGAATGTCCGGCCGGATATAAAGCGTCGGCGGCAGGCGCAGGTTCTTCCCGGCAATGATCGACCGCTGCATGATCTCGAACATGCCCAACACGACGCGGAAGAGGTTTGGCGCCCGGTCCGGGTCCTCGATCATGCGGCCCATCACGTCCACGGCCACGACCACGTCGCAATCGACAAGCAGGTCATGTGGAACCGGGTTGACGCCGCCCCCGTCGATAAGGACCCGGCCGTCCAGGGAGACCGGCGTGAACACGCCGGGCAGACCCATGCTGGCCTTTACGGCCGGCAGCAAGTCGCCCGAATCAAAGACCACCTGTTCAGACTTCCAGAAATCCGTGGCCACGACCTTCAGCGGTATCGGCAGTTGCTCGAAGGCCGTCACCCCCATGGCCCCGCAGAGGGATTGGATGAAACGATCGCCCTTCAGGAGGCCGCCGCGACCGTGCTCCACGTCAAGCATCTTCATCCACTGCGGAACCTTGTGGCGCCTGAACAGTTCGCGCCACGATTTGCTCCGCCAATCCAGCAGGCGTTCCACGTGCGCGCGAATCTGCTTGCCGGGCACCCCGGATGCGTAGACCGCTCCCACGACGGCCCCGATACTGGTACCGGCGATGCAGTGCGGGCGCACGCCGAGGTCGTCCATCACTTCGAGCATGGGGATATGGGCCAAGCCCCGCGCCCCCCCGCCGCCCAATGCCAAGCCGACTTTGATCATACGTGGGCCCATGGTCCCACACCGCGTGCATTCCGGCAATGCCGGCGTTGCCGTTGGGTTTGACGCGGCCCCGCGGTTGTGGTTCAGTCACCGCCACCCACGAAGGCATCGCCATGACATGTCGCATCAAACTCCGTAAAGGCCGTGAAATCCCCATCCTCCGGGGGCATCCCTGGATCATGTCCGGGGCCATCGCCGACCTGGGCGGTGACGCCGATGCGGATGAGGCCGATGTGCTCGCCGCCGACGGCGCCTTCCTGGGCCGCGCCACGGTCCATCCCTCGTCCGAAATCCGGGCCCGGCTTTTCGGGACGGGGGGCGGCGAGCGCCTCGACGAGACCGGCCTGCGCGCGCGGCTGACACTCGCGCGCGACCGCCGGCAGCGGTGGATGCCCGGCGCTGAGACCCTCCGCCTGGTCTTCTCGGAAAGCGACGGGCTGCCCGGATTGATCGTGGATCGCTACGGCGCCGTGCTCGTCACGCAAGTGCTGACCGCGCCCATGGAACGGCGCCGCGATGTTATCGTGCGCCTTCTGCAGGAGCTGTACAGCCCCCAGGCCATCTGGGACCGGTCGGACGTGGATGCGCGCCGGCACGAAGGGCTGGATCCCCACAAGGGGCTTCTCGTCGGAACACCGCCCGCCTTCCCCGTGCCGTTCCGCGACGCCGGCCTGACGTTCCTGGCCGATATCGAAAATGGCCACAAGACCGGATTCTACCTCGACCAGCGGGAGAACCGGCGACGCCTGACGAGTTGGGTCACCCGCCTCGGCGCGCCGCGCGTGCTGAACGCGTTTGCCTACACCGATTCGTTCGGCATCGTGGCGCTCAAGGCCGGCGCAGCCTCGGTGCTCGCCCTGGATTCGTCCAGCGCCGCCCGCGAACTGGCCCTGCAGCAGCACGCGCTCAACGGCCTGGCCGACCCGGCAAAGCACGACTACCGTCTCGGCGACGCCTTCGAGGTGCTGCGCGACCTGCGGGCCCGCGGCGAAACGTTCGACCTGATCGTGCTCGATCCTCCGCGCCTGGTGAACGGCCGTCAGCGTCTGCACTCCGGCCTGCGCGCCTACAAGGACATCAACCTGCTCGCCCTGCAGTTGCTCGTGCCCGGCGGCGTGCTGGTCACCTTCTCGTGCAGTGGCCTGGTCGATCGCGAACTCTTCGCCAAGGTCATCGAAGGCGCCGCCCGCGACGCCCGCCGCCCCGCCTGCATCCTCGAGTCTCTCGGCCAACCGCCCGATCACCCGCGCAAGCCCGGTTTCGCGGAGTCGGAGTATCTCAAGGGATTCGTGGTGGGGGTGTAGCGGGCGTCGCTACCCGCGGCACACCATACGGTCCGTCAGCCAGCACACCCACGCTCGCGCCCGGGTTCGCGGCCAGGGTTTCGTCCAAGGCGCGTTGCACCATGGCCTCGGCCAGGTCTCGGCCCACGAGACCAGCGAGACCCGTGCCGCCATCGCGACCCGGCAGGCCCTTGAACGTCGCGCCGGTCAACTGGGGCGAGCAATAGATGAGTCCTTCAGGGCGTCCCAGTTTCCGCAAGGCCCGGCCCCACATCTGCAACTCCCACTGTTCGGGCACGAAGGTCCAGTCGGGCTCCAGCATGCGCCGCTCGAGCGCGTCGATCCCGAGTTCGGATAGCAGTGGCAGCAGCCGCCGGTAGTCGGCGCCGCCGACGGGTTCGCGGTCCGTGTGGTTCGCCGCCAAGATGAGCGTGCCGCCTGCCCGCACGGCCCGCGCGCCCTCGACCGCCGCCTTGGCCGCCTGGTAATGGTTGATCCCCACGAACCCCGCATGCGTCACGACCACGTCGTATTCTCGGGCGATCGGAATCACCGACTCGTCCATCACGCAGGCCGCGGCGGCCCGGTGCGCGGTCACCAACGCCCCGGCAAAGACGCCGGTAAGGCGCCGCTCGCGGTTGATGGTCGCGTTCACGATGAAATCCACCCCGGCCAGGGTCGCGACCTCCAGCGCCTCCTCCTGGCAGGGATTATCCTCCAGCCGCAAACTGGCCGACCGCGGGTCGGCCATCATGCGGGCGCCATGGAACACGTAGGTGGCTTTCTCGCCGACCAGGCCGGGGCAGACGGACTTGGGTCCGCCGCTCACGCCGGCCATGAAGTGCGGTTCGACCAGGCCCGTCAGGATCCGCAAGTCGGCCTCAAGATAGCGCCGGTTCAGCCAGATCTCCGTGCCGCGCCGCGTGGTGCCGATGCGGCGCAACGCCGCCGCGTCGCGGCAGTCGTGGTTGACGACGGCGATGCCGGCCCGGAACACGGACTCCGGCAACATGCGCCGCAATTCGTCGGCCTCCATCGCGCGGTGGGTGCCGGTGGCCACCAGGATCGTGATTTGCCGCACGCCAGCCGCACTCAGGATCGCGATGACAGGTTCCAGGATGCCGTCGGGGCCGCAGTACGGCACGGGCCGCGTCTGGTCGCTGACGACGATCACCGCCGAGGCACCGCCCTTTGCTCGCACCTTGCCGGCGGCGATTTCGGCCAACGGCGGGGCCCCCAGCGGCTGGGCCAAGGCCGCCCGAATGGCGCCGGCCGGATCCCTCAGCGCCGGCACGGCCGGGAGGCGCAGAATATCGGCATTGCCCGGGAGCGAGACGCGCAACGCGCTGCCGCCGAATTCGAGATCGAGATGCCGGGTCGTACTCATCTGTATCCTAGGTGGGGCGACGGTTGCCTGCCCGCCCGTGGCGGGTCCTCGCCGCGCCGTCCCTGTTGCGCTCCTGTCGCGTCACTGTCGCGGCGGGGCCGGAGGCCCTCGCCCTACCCAATTGGATAACGGCGTAGACTCGCCGTAGTCTATTTGAGATATGGTATCACATTCCCGCGGTTTAGTACAAAGGCCGGATCGACTGCGGCCTTGCACCGCCGCACGTCCTCGACGGCGGTGGGGCCGTAGCAGCGCAGGAAGTCCTGGCGTTTGCGTTTGCCCGTGCCGTGCTCGCCGGAGTAGACGCCGCCCAGGTCGGCCGACTTCGCCACGATGGCGTCGTACAGTTCCACGCCGCGCGCCACCTGGTCGCGCTGCGGCAACAGCGTGAAATGCAGATGGCAATCGCCGAGATGGCCGAATGACACGTATTCCATGCCGGCCTCCCGGAGCAAGGCGTGGGTGAACGCCAGGAACTCGGCGAACCGGCCGGGCGGGACGACCGTGTCGGTCATGATGGTAAACGCCCCGCGTTGTTTGGCCACTTCCAGGGACCGGGCCGGCAGCGAGTGCCGCGCCTCCATGAAAAGGGTCCGGTTCTTCTCGGAATCGAGCAGCATGACGGCATCATCGGCTACCCCGCACCCGCTCGCGGCAATCACGCCGAGCCACTCCTCTGCGGCCCCGTCAGGCGAATGACCGTAGAGCGGCACCTGCACGTACACACCCACTTGGTCGCCACCTTTGAAAAGCATCTCGCGATGGTCCATGTGGCGGAGACAGTTCACCCCGAAATACTCCAGCGCGCCGAGGCTGCTCAGATCGTCCCCGAGATGGATGCAGACCTGACGGTAGAAAGCCAGCGCGGCCGCTTCGTCGGGCAGCGAGAAGAACAGGTCCAGGACGGCATCGGGACTTTCGTGCAGCCCCAACGTGCAACCGGTCACAACGCCGAACAGGCCCTCGCTGCCGACCACGAGATCGACGACATCCATGACGCCGTCGGGCGCCGAAAACGGGCCACCGGCATTCTTGATGGCGGGCCGCGGGTAGCGCGGCACCGGCCAGTCGCGCTGCCCGGCACGGCCGTCCAGCACGAACCGCCCGCCGCGCGAAACGTACTGTCCCCGCGTTGCGTGTATGAAGGTGCAGTCGGGCAGCACGAGATCCACGGCCCGCACCCAATCCCGCGTGGCGCCGGTCGGGCCGGGGGTGAAACCGGAAGCATTACAGGCCACCGTGCCGCCGATGGTGGCATCGCCCCGACTGGTCGGATCCACGGGGTAGTACAGGGCGCCCGCGGTCAGACGCCGCACTTCGCGGCGGAAGTCCTCCAGGATCATCCCCACCGGGCCGCGGGCCGTACGCGCCACGGCGTCGACGGATACGTCCGCTCCACCGGACCCCGCGTCGATCAGCCGCGCCAGCGACAATACGACGCCGCCTTCGGGCGTGGCGCTGCCGGTGAGATTGGACCTGCCTCCCGAAAACGTCACCGGGATGTGCGCCTGGGAGCACGCCCGCAATAGCACGGCGCACTCGCGGGGCGACGCCGGCCGGCCGAGCGCCTGGGCCGAACCCGGAAGATTGGAACTGTCGACCACAAAGCCCGCAACAATGTCAGGATCGCACTCGAGCGCCACCCCGAACCGCTCTCCGAGAAAGGCCGCGAGGGCCGGCACGGCGCCAGGCCCGGCGTTCGCGGCGCAGAAGGCATCCAGTGCCTTCTCTTCCGCGGCGCCCAACAGGGAATCAGCAGGAATGCGGTCGGTGCTCATGGGATGGCGAATGCGCGGAAGACCAGGCCGCGGCCCGGTCGACGATGGCCTGCATGCGGGCCTCGATTTTCTCCATCTCCGCGATGAGCCTGAAGTGAACCCGCGCGCGGTCGAGATTGTGCCCCGGCCGGTGTATTTTGAAGTAGACGTCACCGGCCAGAAAATCGGTAAGAAACCGGATGCCGATGGTCAGGGTGATCAGGCGCCCGGAGGCCACCAGCAACTCCACTTCCGCCGGCGCGAGGAATCCCGCCGCGCCTTCCAGGTAGCCCCTGGCCAGCGCCTCGAACGCATCGAGGTTGACTTGCACCTTGGCCAGGTCGCGCTCGTCTTCCTCCGAGGTGCGCCCGCAGGTCCGGACCATGTCGCCGAAATCGTACAGCGCCGACCCGTTCATCACCGTGTCGAGATCGATGACGCAAACGGCCCGCTGGGTCTGTTCATCGATCAGCACGTTGTTGAGCTTGGTGTCGTTGTGGGTGATCCGTTCCGGCAGCACGCCGCGATCGAGAAGCGCGGTGACGATCGACGTGAATTCGGCCCTCGCGAACACGAAGTCGATAGCCTCCCTGGCCTCGGCGCACCGGCCGTGGCTATCCGCGCGGACCGCTTGTTCCAGGGCCTGCAGCCGGCGCGGGGTGTGGTGGAAGAACGGGATGGTGTCGTGAAGACGGGCGCCGGGCAGGTCGGCCACGAGCCGCTGGAACCGGCCGAACGCCTTGGCGGCCTCGTAGGCCTGGTGCGGCGCCGTGCAGACGTCGTAACTGCGCGCGCCGTCGATGAAATTATACAGGCGCCAGTAGTCGCCCTGGTCATCGACGTGCACCAACGTGCCGTCGCGGGTGCGCAGGATGGATAGGCACTCGCGGTCCGGGTTCGCGCCGGGAGTCAAATCCAACTTGCCGCGGATATGCCGCGTCACGCGATCGATGTTCTCCATGAGCCGCTCCGGCTCCTTGAACACCTGGTGGTTGATGCGCTGGATGATGTAGCGGACGCAGAGGCCATGGCGGTCCCACCGCGAAAGATAGGTATCGTTGATGTGGCCGCTCCCGTAGGGCACGGCATCGACAAAGCGGGCCGGGACATCAAACTGGGCGGCGATTTCGGCAGGCTTGTGGTGCATGGGAAGCGGGCTCACGCGGGCACGGGCCATCGGTCCGTGCGGAATGGGCTGGCCGGCAGGCCCGCGTCGTTGAATAGCGTGCAGTCGGGGTTGTCGGCCCAGCCGTAGCGGACAGCCACGGGCTTGGGAACCCGCCGGCTCGACACGACGACGGTGTCGGATGTGTGTCCCTTGCCGCGCGTCGAGTCGATCTTGGCGTCCGCCCACACGAACCGGCGGTCTTCACCCGCCACGGCGAACCCGCGCACCACTCCGCCGCCCGCCACCAGGCCTCCGCCCGTGTGCGAAAATTCCAGCACAGCCTGCTTGCCGCGAATCGTGAGGCGCCGAAACATCGGGCCGGAGTACGGCACAAACTTTCCGTACGTCTTTGCCAAGGCGGTGAGCGCCAGGCGCAGGCCCACGTCCTGCTTGTTCCTGGGGTGGACGTCGGCGGCCTCGCCAATGTCGATCGTCACCGCCATGCCGGTGTGCCGCACGACCAGCGCCCTGAGTTGGGCTTCGCGCAACACAGCCCAGGTGCTCTCACCGGGCTGGGGCTGGCGCGCCATGTAGTTGGCCAACTGAACGTAATAGAACGGCATCTCCAGTGCGCCGGGCGTACCGGAACCGCGGGCCCAAGCGTCGCGCCAGGCCGCGATCAGGGCCGGGAAGAGCACGTTGTACTCCTGAGCCTGGGATGGGTTGGCGTTCGATTCACCCTGGTACCAGATGGCGCCGCGAAGCCCGAACGGCACGAGTGGCGCGATCATGCCATTGTAAAGCGAGGAGGGGAAATTCTGGTTTTCCGGCCCGACCGGCGCGGCGGTGGTCGGCGTCTTCGGAGCAAGGGCCCGCTCCACGCGGTAGCGCCACGTGCCGGCAATCGGCAGGCGTTCCGGGAGCACGCCGTCGGGCGCCACCAGGGCCATCTCGCTGGCACTGGCGGCGGTGAATCCGCCGGCGCCGTAACGATCAAAGACCCTGACGGCAAGCACGGCACGGCCCGGCCGCACCAGCCCGGCCGGGATGGCATAGCGCCGCGGCACGAGGTGGGCGTTGGGCGTCTCCTCACCCGTGCTGCCAACCGCATGCCCGTTGAAGAAGGCCTGGTCGAAGTCGTCGATCGGTCCCAGGTGCAAGTCCAGGCTATGCCCGTTCCAGCCGACCGGAATGTCCAGTTCGTAGCGGAACCAGACGGCGCCATCGATATTCAGCTTGAGCGTCTGCTCCCAGACGCCGGGCACAGCCACGGGACCCCAGCCCTTGGCCGGCAGGTCGGGCTTCGACCAGCCGCGCGCCTCGGGCGCAATGCCCTCATCCTTGTGAAAGATGCCGGCCTCCCAGGCGGCCAGTTCCTCGCGATACTGGGCCAGGGCGTCGGGACGCTGCAGGCGGATGACATAATCCGCATAGTGCTTGAGCGCCGGGTTGGCGGCCAGGTGCGAAAGCGGCGTCCAGGCCTGGGCCACGGTCCCGCCCCACGAACTGTTGATGAGGCCGACGGGCACGTCCAACTCCTGGAGGAGTTTACGTCCGAAGAAAAAAGCCACGGCCGAGAAAGCCATCGCCGACTCAGGGTTGCCCACTTCCCACTGGCCGCGGCAATCCTCCTGGGGCGTCCGGGCCGTGACGCGTTCGACGGTGAAGAACCGCAGGCGCGGGCAATCCGCGGCCGAGGCAGCCTCAATCTCGGCATCGCGGGCCTGGCGCAGGGGCCATTCCATGTTGGACTGCCCGCTGCAGAGCCACACCTCGCCGACCAGGACATCCCGCAAGGCAACCGCGTGCCGCCCGGACGTCACCCGCAGTTCGAACGGTCCCCCGGCAGGCTGTGCGGCCAGCGCAACGCGCCACTGCCCGTCTTTGCCGGCCTTGCCCACGACCGTGGTCTCCCCCAGAGCCACTTCCACGGACGCCTCGGGCGCGGCCCACCCCCAGACCGGAATAGGCGCCTCCCGCTGCAGCACCATGTGGTCGCCGAAGAGGGCCGGCAATCTCAGTTCGCTTCCTCCGCTCATGCTCCGTCCCTTACGCGGGCTCCTGCCCGCTACCCCCGCCGTAAATGTCCTGATGATAGCGATTTCCGGCCGCGGGTCAATGCTGCGGGTGATCCCCGATCACATGAACGCTCCCCGCCAGGTCGGGACGGACGTGAAAGAAGCGGGTCATGCCGCGCGTGACGTCAATCTCCAGCGGCTGGCGGTCGGGCACAAAAAGCGCCTCGGTCCCAGGCAGGCCGTATATCACCTTGCTCCCCTCCTCCACGCCAAGCACGAACAAGGCCGTGGAGAGCCCGTCGGCATCGGCGGCCGAAGGGGAGATCACCGTCACGCCCGCCATGCCCTCGACGGGCCGGCCCGTGCGGGGGTCGATGATATGGATATAGCGATGCCCGTCGATCATCACGAAACGCTCGTAGTTTCCCGACGTGGAGACCGCCATGCCGTTCTCGAGGTCGAGAAACCCCAGCATGCCGTTGGCGTCGAATGGATCGCGCACGCCGATGCGCCACGGCCGCTCCGGTGCCGGCCGGCCGAAACAGCGCATATTGCCGCTCAGGTTGACGGTGAAATCGCGCGCCCCGCGCGACCGGAGGAGGTCGCAGCAAACGTCCACGGCATAGCCCTTGGCAATGCCGCCCAGGTCGACGACCATGCCGGGCTGATCAAGGGAGGCGCGCGTGCCGTCGAGATGCAGATGCTTGTAGCCGACGAGTGCCCGTGCCGCCTGGATCCGGTCCTCGGGCACGGCGGCCGCCGGCACCTTGCCCCCGCTGAAGCCCCACAGCCGCACCAGCGGGCCGACCGTGACATCGAACGTGCCGTGGCTGAGATCACCGTATTTCCAGGCCAGTTCGATATTAGCCCGGAGCGTCGCATCCGCCTCGACGCTTCCCTTGCCCGCCAGCGCGTTGAGTTGCGACAGCAGGCTGTTGGTCCGGTAGATAGTCAGCTCGGACTCGATCCCGCGCATCACGGTTTCGGTCGCCTTACAGTACTCCTCGGCCCGCCCGGTTTCGTGCCCGGCGGCAATCACCGAGGCATAGGTGCCCATGACATTGAAACGCAACTCGCGCGGCGCCGACTGCGGCACCAAGCAACCGGCCGCCAGCAGCACGGCGATCCAGGCCGAGAACCAGCATAGCCATCGACGCGTCTCGCTCATAGGACACCCCTTTGAAAACGTGAATCCTTCATGGCGCGCCCACCGCGGCGCGCAGTTCTTCCGGCAATTCCCCCCGCGCGGCGTCTTGGGCGCGGGCGTCGAGGCGGTCCCAGGCGCCGGCCTGCCGGACCGTCGAGGTCGGCGCGGCGGCGGACTGGATGGCCTCCCAATGCAGGTGTGCCAGGCGGTCGAGGCCATCCGACGCGGCGCGATCGCCCAAGGCCTGCCAGACCCAGTGGCGCGTCAGGAGGTCGCCGACGACGCGCTCCTGAGCGACCGGCCCCAAATCCGCCATGCGCAAACGCAGTTCGTCGCGAACCCCCGCCTCCGGCGAGGCGACCCGCGCCACGCCGGGAATGCGCTGCAGCGCGTCGAGCGCCTCGCGCGCTTCGGCCTCCCGTCCGAACGCGTACAGGAAGATCATGGATTCGCGCAGCAGGTTCTCCACCGGCCCAAGGGAGAGCTGCTGCGCCAGCGCGTCTGGATCCGCATCAACGATCCGCCCGGCCCGCGCGGCCACATCCAGCCGGGGCCCCGTGACGTAGAGCCGCCGGGCGGGGTCGAAGCGCAGCGTCCCGCCCTTGACGGTCTCCAGCAACCCCTCGTAAACCAGGCGCGTACACCAGGCCGAACGGCCGCGGCGGGCCTGACGACCCGTATAACCCCAGTACAACGCATGGGGCGCCGGCAGGCGCCAATCGAAGGGACCGTAGACCCGGTCGAGGGTGCGCATCACGTCGGGTTGAAGCTTGGCGGAGGCCAGCGCGGCGGCAGGGCCTGGCGCGGGCAGGGCGGCGTAGTCCGCGGTGCCCTGCGGGAACAAGGCACTGTATTCCAACGCAAACTGCACGCGATAGTAGGCCCCGGCCTCGTCCCATGGCCCGGCGATCTTATCCGCGTAGAGCCAGCCGAGTTCCCAGTGCAGTTGGTCGTCGTGCGGGTTGGCCGGGATGCCCTGGTCCCGCAGCAACCGCACCCCGTGGCTGACCCAGCGCCACCGGTCGGCGGGATCCGGGAAGAGAGCGCTGATGTTGTAGGCCAGGTTCCAGGCATGGTAGGCCCACACTTCCGGGTGTCGGGGCTCGAGTTCGGTGATCCAATCCGCCAACTGGACCAGTTCGTAAAACCGCCCTTCGTCCTGCAGGCCGGCCGCGCGCACCCACAGGGCATCGGCCAGCAACCCGCGGAATCCTCCCAGCGCCACCGAGATGAAGCGCACGCCGGGCGAGGCGGTGGCCAACTCCGGTGCCCCGGTCTGCGCGGCGGCGCCGCGTCGCAGGCAGGCGGCCACGCCGAGAAACACCATGCCGGCCGTTACCAGAGCCACCGTGGCCCTACCGGACCTCATGTGGCGGCTCCCGCGGCATCCGGGGCGTGCTCGGGCAGCAGGATCGTAAATTCCGTCCAGGCGCCGACCTCCGAGTCCACGCTGACCGTCCCCCCGTGCTCGGCGACCACTTTCTTAACCACGGCCAGGCCCAGGCCTGTGCCCTTGGCCCCTTTTGTGGAATAGAACACCTCGAAAATGCGCGTGATCTCGTCGCGGGGAATCCCGCAGCCGGTATCTCGGAAGCGAATAGCGACCCGGTGCTGGTCCTCGCGACAGGCCGTCACGCGAAGCGACTTTTCGCGTCCAGTGTTAGCCTGCAGGGCGTCGAGGGCGTTGACGACGAGGTTGAGGAACACGCGATGCAGCGCCGCTTCCTCGGCCCAGACTTGCAGATCGGCCGGCTCGCAGGTGTTCGCGATCGTCACCCCGGTCTCGGCCAGGCGGGACTTGAATGGCGCCACCACATCCTCGATCAGGTCGGCCAGCCGGACCTGTTGCCGCATCGGGGTGCGGTCCTTGGAATAGCTCAGCATGTTGAGCACGAGATCCGACAGGCGGGCCTGCTGCGTGTCCAGCATGGCGACATACTGCGGCAGTTTTTCGGTCTGCCCACGGCTGACCGACAGCTTCAGCGTGGCCAGTCCGAAGCGGAGGCTGGCGATGATATTCTTGGCGTGGTGTGCCAGGTTGGCGACGACCTCCCCGATCACCGCCAACCGCTCGCGCTCGCGGGCCTCGGATTCGGCCTGTTCCTTCTCGAGCAGCAGTCCCAGCAGATTGGCCACCGTCGCCGTGAGCCGCAGGTCACGTTCCATGAAGACGTCGCTGCGGCGGCGGCGATCGAGCAGCAGGACGGCCCTCAAGGTTTCGCCTACACGGATCGGCGAGCACAGCGCCGAGGACACGCCTTCGACGATGATGCTCTGGCTGCCTTGGAAGCGGCCATCGGTGAGGGGATCGCGGGCGATGATCGCAACGCCTTCGTCCAGGGCCTGCTGCACGATCGTGCGGCTCACCTGGACCGGGGCACCGGACCCCGCGCTGGCGGCCATGGCGCGCACGTCCCAGTCGCCGCCCTTGGCATCCCCCGAGAGCACGCAAGCGGTGTCGGCCTTCAAGGCCTCGCGCAACACGGCCAGCACAGCCTCCAAGGTCTGCTGGGCCGCGTGGGGCGCGGCCAACACGCGGCTGATTTCGCCGATGGTCCGCAGGTAACGGTTCTCGGCCCGCACTTCCTCGGCGACCTCGGGGGGCACACGCGATCCCAGGAGATTGGCCTCATCGGATGGCATGCTGTAGAGCACTACGGTCCGCGTGCTGTCGTCGATCCTGACGCGCGGCGCCGATATCCCGCTGGCCGGGACCGGAGACAACCCGCCAACGCGAATCGGGGTATCGCCGACCGTGATGACATCGCCGTCGCGAAGGATGAAGCGGTAGCCCCGCTGGCCATTGACGCGCAAGCCGTTGGCGCTGCCCAGATCTTCCAGGCTCACGCCCCCCGCGGTCGTCATCAACCGCGCATGGCGACGTGAAACTTTCCGATCGACGAGGCAGATGGCGCAGGAGTCCTCGCGCCCGATCGTCACTTCGCAGTCCGGGGCGAAATCGAACGTCTGCCCCGCCTTCTCCCCGCTGACAATTTCCAGTTTCATACCTGCGCACAACTCCTAAGTGTGCCTTGAATACCACAACCCCGGGGAGTGTGTCGAGGACTGGCGGCTGTCACCAACGTTCGCGCCGTAACACGTCGGCCATGGGTTTGCGCGTCTTCTCGCGGCCCGCCCCGGCGGGGTAACCGATCGGCGTCATCGCCAGGGGGTCCACGCCGGTCGGCAGCGCCAGCACGCCGCGCACCTTCGCCGCGTCAAACGCCGCGACCCAACAGGTCGCGAGACCGAGGTCGGTGGCGCACAGCGTCAGGTGGTCCATGGCGATCGCGCCATCCACGTCGGCATAATTCTTTCCATCGGAGCGGGTCCAGGCCCGCGCCGATTCGACGCACACCACGATGATGGCCGGCGCCTGCCAGAACCATTCGCGCGGATAGGCTTCGGCCAGCGACCGACGTTGCGCCGCATCCTGCACCAAAACAAGATGCCACGGCTGTCGATTGGCGGCCGACGGCGCCCACCGTGCGGCTTCAAGCACCTGCATCAGCGTGGCTTCGGGTACCGGTCTGGTCTCGTACGCCCGGATGCTGGAGCGCTCTTTCACTAGATCGAGGAAAATCATGTTCGCCTCCGCTTCCTTGTTCCAAGAACAGCATACACCTGCCGGCTGCCGCACTCAAGCGGCGTGGCGCGCACTCCGGCTACGCGGGCCTGCGGGCGGACACGACGCGATCGCGCCCCCCCGCGTCGAGGCGCACGGTCACGCCGGCATAACCGAGTTCGCCCAGGCAGTCGCGCACGGCGGCGCCCTGATCGAACCCGATCTCCAGGAACAGCCAGCCGTCCGCGCGCAACGCATCCGGCGCCTGGCCGGCCAGGCGCCGGATGCAGTCCAGCCCGTCCACACCGCCGTCGAGCGCCAGTGCCGGCTCGAAATCGCGAATGTGGCGGGGCAGCGCGGCGAGGTCGGCAGTCCGGATATAGGGCAGGTTGGCGACCACGGCGTCGACGCTAGCCGCGCCCAGTCCCGCGAGCAAATCGCCCTCCTGGAAGGCCAGGCGGTCGGCGACCTGCAGGCGATCGGCGTTCTCGCGGGCCAGGGCTAGGGCTTCGGGGCTCACGTCGATCGCGGTGTAGGCCGCCGGCCGGGCCAAGGCCAGGCTGATCGCGATGCAGCCGCTGCCGGTCCCGACCTCCACGATGGCCGGCTGGGCTCGCGCCCAGAGCGGCTCGCAGGCGAGCACCGCCTCGACCAACGGCTCGGTATCCGGCCGCGGGATGAGCGCCCGCCGGTCGGTCTTGAAGAGGTGCCCCATGAACGCCGTGTCGCCCACCACGTATTGAAGCGGTTCCCCCGCGGCCAGGCGCTTCATGCCGCGGCGCATGGCCTCCAGTTGCGGCTCGGTTAGAAGCGACTCGAAGCGAACGTACAGTTGCAGGCGCGGGCACTCCAGCACGTGGCTCATCAACTGCTCGGTGACGAGGCGCGCGTTCTCAACTCCGCGAGCCGCGAGGTACTCGGTCGCCGCCTGGAGTATCTCGAGCAGGCGTTTCACGGCGACACCGTCGCGGTTTCCTTCTGGACGCGCAGTTCGAGGTCGTGGTCCTGCAGCGCCTGGATCAACTCGGCCAGGTTCCCTTCCACCACGCGGTTGAGCGTGTAGATGGTGAAATTGATCCGATGGTCGGTCAGCCGATTTTGCGGGAAATTGTAGGTTCGAATCTTCTCGCTGCGGTCGCCCGTGCCGATCTGCGTGCGACGCATGCTGCCGGCCTTTTCCTCTTCCTGGCGCCGGTTGAAATCGAGCAGGCGCGCCTTGAGCACGCTCAGCGCCTTCTCCTTGTTCCGGTGCTGCGACCGTTCGTCCTGGCTCTGGGCGACCAGGCCGGTCGGCAGGTGCGTGACGCGGATGGCCGAGTAAGTCGTGTTGACCCCCTGCCCGCCTGGGCCTGACGAACAGAAAATATCGACGCGCACGTCGGCGGCCGGGATGTCGATATCGTCCACGTCGTCGACCTCGGGCAGTACGAAAACGGTGGCCGCCGACGTGTGGATGCGGCCTGAGCCCTCGGTGGCCGGCACGCGCTGCACACGGTGGCAGCCGGATTCGTATTTGAGCGTGCGGTAGACCGCCGTGCCCTCGACGGAAAAAACGATTTCCTTGAAACCGCCGATATCGGAGGCGCTCGCGTCGATCACGCCGATCTTCCAGCCCAGTCCCTCGCAATAACGCGAGTACATGCGGAAGAGGTCGGCCGCGAACAGGGCGGCTTCCTCGCCGCCCGTACCGGCGCGGATTTCCATGATCACGTTGCGCTCGTCGTTCGGGTCCGGCGGCAGCATGGCCGCGAGCAGGTCTTTCTCGACCCCGGGGAGCGCCTTCTCGTGGCTGGCCAGTTCCTCCAGGGCCAGGGCCTTCAGGTCGGGGTCGGCATCCTCCGCCGCGACGAGCGCGCGCTGTTCGTCGACATCGCGTTTGAGCCGGAAATAGGCATCGGACTTGTCCAGAACGCGGCGCAGGCGGGAGTGCTCCTTGACCACGTCGCGGAACCGGCGTTGGTTCACCGCCGTGGCCGGGTCGGCAATCTCGTCCTCCAGCCGATGCAGCCGCGCCGCAATCTTCTCGAAATAGGCGGGATCGATCATGCGGACCGTTCGAAAGGATGGCGTGCGATGGATAGAAAAAGGGCCAGCTCCCCGTGCGGGGCCCTGGCCCTTGTCCAAACCCGGTGGCTACTTCTTGGTGGCGGTGGTGCCGTAACGCTTGCGGAATTGCTCGACGCGGCCCTTCGCATCGACCATGGCCGTACGGCCCGTATAGAACGGGTGGCAAACGGAGCACGTATTGATGTGCATCTCCTTGCCGGTCGACATAACCTTCACGGTCGTGCCGCAGGCGCACACGATCGTCGTCTCATGGTAATCGGGATGGATGTCCTTCTTCATAGCCGTACCTTTCTCGCTCACAAAAGGGCAATATATATACCGGATTGCGGGCGCCGTGTCAATCGACTAAAGCAGCCGCTTGAGCGTGCGTCGGCTGGGGGCGCAGACGGCCCATTCGGCGCCATCGGCGTGTGAGATGCCGTTCACCTCCTCGAAATACGCGTCCGCCCGGTCGGTTGCCTGGCCGCCGGATCGGCTCAACTCAACATCCAGGGCGGCGCGCAGCCATAGCAGCCGCCAGCGCCACGCCTGGCGGGCGCGCGGCGACATGCGTGCGGCCGCCCCGTCGAGCAACGCGAGCGGACGCTCGGGTTCCTTGACGGCGGGCAGTCCGTACAAGGCGCCGACCGATTCACCGCCGCCCCCGGAGTGCAGTTGCTTGGCGAAGGCATCCGCGCCACTAACCGAGTGCTGCATGTTGGATTCGAGCCGGTAGACGGCGTTGACCACGTCCTCAGCCGCGGCCGCCGCGAATTCGCCTGCCGCATACTCGCGCACGATGTCCTCGACGGCGCGGTCCGGATCCCAGCAGAGCTGGAGGCACACCGCCTTGTTGAGGTCCTCATAGATCCCCTCCGAGTAGGGGAAGCCACCTGCCAACCAGTGGCGGCAGGTGTTCCAGACCTTCTGAAGACGCGCCGGCTGCAGGTTGACGCCGAAGCCGCCCCAGGGCCACATGCCGTTCATGCTGATTTCCGGGAAGTTGAGCAAAGTATAGCCTGCCGGCGGGCCGTGCTTGCGGACGTAGGGCGGGAAGTCGCCGTGCCCCTCGGCCATGATGTAGTCAACCCAGTCCGGATGGCGCGCCATGGCGGCATAGAACAAGTCCCACTCCGGGTCACCCTCCCAGTAGCCGAATTCCCACGTGGAGATCACGGTCTTCGCGCGCGGCAGCACGGCGCGGACCAGCCGCGCCACGGCCTCGGAGTTGCGGACGAATCCGTTGCCGCCCCACGGCTTGCAGTCGGGGCACTTGCAGCCACCCTGATCGTAGGGCCAGATCCAGACATAGCCGATGTCGAGGTCGGCAAAGGCCTCGAGCATCTCGCGCCGCCACTTGAGGATGAGGTCCAGGCCGCCGGGACGGGTCGGACAGATCTCAACGTGGTAGTGATGCGGGAAGGGCTCGGCGCGCAGGGCGACCGGGCTTGTGTGATAGGCCTCGTTGGCGAGCGTGGTCAGCCCCACCACCATGCCGACGCCTTGGGCGGCTTTGAGGATGGCGTGCAGACGCGCGACCATGACCTGGGCGGCAGGGTCGTCGATGCCCGCGTAGTGGTGCATGTCGAACCAGACGCTCAGCGCGTTGCAGCCCCACAGGGCAAGTTCCTCGACATAACGCTCGACCTCCTCGACGGGCGCGTCGTGGTAAAAGTTATGGAAGTGCGTCGCGAAGTACATGCCGCGCACGGGCAGGCGCGGCACGGCCGGGCCCAGCCGCCCGCTGTAGGCGAGGCCTGCGTCGCGCAAGGGTGATAGGCTACCGAGATCGCAGCCGCGCAGGAAGCGACCGACCCCGTAGAGCAGTCCGCGCTCGTCGTTGCCCGTGATGCGCCAGCCGCCCGGGGTCTCCTGGCTCTCTATGCGGAACCCTTCCGTCCCGATGCCCGGCTCAATGGCGAGCACCACGTCCGCCCGGCCGGCTCCCTTGCCGCCCGCCGTTACGTTCGTGGTTTCGAGCCCGCCCCGTTCCCGGAGTGTCCGGGCCAGGATGTCCACGGTCTTGAGAACCAGCGGCGTCGCCTCCGCTTCACATCGAACTGTGACGGCTGTCGACATGTCACTCTCCTGATCGGTCTTCATATCCACTCCAGCCCAACGGTCGCCTTCGCTTTCGGCGAGAAACGAGCCGTGACATGCGAGGCGTTCGCCGGTCTTCAGGGCTTGAAGATCCTCGTCTTCAAATCCCTGATCGGGCTAAAGTGCTTTGCGTTGCCCGTGCACAGAATCAGGCCGCACTCTGCAGCCGTGGCTGCGACAATCGCGTCTCCGGCCCTCAGCCCGTGCGACAAAGCGTACTCCTCAATGTAGACGGCTGCTCGATGCCCGATATTCTCGCTCAGCGGCAGCGTGGAAAAGCCGAACTCCCGCAGGAACGATTTCGTCTGTTCGTGTTGCCTTCGGTTCTCCGCCCCCTGGAGTAGTTCCATGTAGGACTGCACGGAGATGAACCGCTCATCCTCGCCTTCAATCATCTGTGCCGCCTTGGGGTTCCCCCGTTGAACCCAAATGAAGATGTCCGTATCAAAGATCATGATAGCGCCCTCCGCGAAGGTGCTCCATGGACTTCTCGACAGATTCCCGCGATGACCGGGACCCGAAGAACGCGTGGTCGCGCACCTTCGGGCCACTCACTCTGACCGCCGGCCGAATGACACCTTTTACCTTGCCACGGTACAGGACGCTGACACTCTCGTTCCGTTCCAAGGCCTTCAAGACATCGTTCATGTGATACCGCAAATCAACAACCGTCGCTTCCATACATCCTCCTTTCTGTATAGTGTCACTATACAGAACTAGCGGCGGAGGGGTCAAGGCTGACGCTGGCGCCTCGCGCGTTGGTACCGTCTTCGACTTGCCTCGCCAAGCGCCGCACGGTGAGGCCAATCAGGTATCCAGCCACTGCTCCTCGGTCAGCGGCGTTGGCGGGTCTTCGCACAACCTTCGCTCGGCGCGGCCCGCTAGCAGCCCAAACCACAAACGAACGTTGGCAAGCACGATGACGCACACGAGCGCCATGAACGCGGCGGTGGCCGCGATGTCCACGCGGTTGTTGAGAATCAATGTCCGCAGCCGCGCGGCCTCGGCCGGCGCGGCCCCGACGAGGTGGGCCTGGAAGCCCCGGATGGCCGGCACGAAGCCGCCGGCATCGTCCAGGAAGATCTTCTGCCAGCCGGCGGTCATGGTCACCACCAGCAGGAACAGCATGGGTAGCAGCGTCACCCACGCGTAGCGAGCCTTGTCCATCTTGATCAGGATCGTGGTGCCCAGCGACAGGGCGATGACCGCGAGCAACTGGTTGGCGATGCCGAAGATCGGCCACAGGCTGTTGATGCCGCCCAGCGGGTCCTGGACGCCCTGGTATAGAAACCAGCCCCACGCCCCCACGAATGCCACGCTCGCCACCACGTTGGCCGGGTAGAACCCGGTCGCGCCCAGCGGCTTCCAGACGTGCCCGAGCAAATCCTGCAACAGGAACCGGCCCACCCGCGTGCCGGCATCAATGGTGGTCAGGATGAACAGCGCCTCAAACATGATCGCGAAGTGATACCACAGCCCCATCACGCTCCGGCTCCCGAGCGCCTCGGCAAACATGCGCGCCATGCCCACGGCGAACGTTGGGGCCCCGCCCGTGCGGCCGAACATCGTCTTCTCGCCCACGCTGGCCGCCAGGGCGACCATGTTCGATTCCGTCACCGGGAACCCGGTGGCCGTCACCTTCTGCACGATCTGGGCCGGCTCGCCTTTCATGTTGATGGCAAAGTACTGGCCGGGCTCCATGGCGCAGGCCGCCACCAGCGCCATGATGCCCACGCCCATTTCCACGATCATGGCCAGGTAGGCCACGGAGCGAACCGCCGACTCGCGCGTCACGAGCTTGGGCGTCGTGCCCGTCGAGATCAGCGCATGGAATCCGGAAATCGCCCCGCACGCCACCGTAATGAACACGAACGGGAACAGGCGCCCCGGCACCACCAGCCCGTTGCCGTGGATGAACGCGGTCAGTTTGGGCATGTGAATCGCCGGCGCCACCCAG
Organism: uncultured bacterium; assembly: GCA_903895695.1. Lineage (GTDB taxonomy): Bacteria > Verrucomicrobiota > Kiritimatiellia > CAIKKV01 > CAITUY01 > CAITUY01. The sequence goes on along the minus strand of CAITUY010000001.1, from coordinate 32,888 downwards.
ACCACGGCCAGCATCAGCACGAGCACCGTGCCGATCTTCATGAATGAACTCAGGTAGTCCCGCGGCGCCAGCAGCAGCCATACAGGAAGGACCGACGCCAGCACGCCGTAGGCGATGACCGCCCAGGCGAGCCAGGTCTCGGACCGCGTGAAGTAAACCGACCACGCCGCAGACAGGTGCACGAACTGGCCGCCCCACACGGCGAGCAGCAGCAGGACCACGCCCACCGCCGACACCTCGCCCACGCGGCCGGGTCGCAGAAAGCGCAGGTAGCAGCCCATGAACAGCGCGATCGGGATGGTCATGCCCACCGTGAACAGGCCCCAGGGGCTCTGCGCCAATGCCTTGACCACCACCAGCCCGAGCACGGCGATCAAAATCACCAGAATGCAGAGGATGCTGAAGAGAGCCGTCAGGCCGGCGAACGGCCCGACTTCCTCCTTCACCATCTGACCGAGCGACTTGCCGCCGCGCCGCATGGAACAGAACAGCGCGACCGCGTCGTGGACTCCGCCGCCCAGCGTGCCGCCGATCAGGATCCACAGGGTACCCGGCAGGTAGCCGAACTGTGCCGCCAGCACAGGGCCCACCAACGGACCGGGCCCGGCAATGGCGGCGAAGTGATGGCCGAACGCTATCCAACGATTGGTGGGGACGTAATCCTTGCCGTCCTCCCTGACGATCGCCGGCGTGGCGCGGCGTTCGTCCAGGACCAGCACCTTGGCCGCCAGCCACTTGCTGTAGAAGCGGTAGCTGATCATGAAGAAGCACACCGTGGCCGTGACAAACCACAGCGCGCTCAAGTGCTCCCCGCGGCCGAAGGCAATTACGCCCACCGAGGCCGCGCCCAGGACCGAAAGCCCGAGCCAGAAAAGAATGGCCAGCCATTTTCTCATAGGTCGCCTGTCGTCGACATTAAAGCGAACGTCCAACACCCAACGCTCAAGTTGGGATATTCCGCACTGCCGCATTAAGAGTTGAGCGTTACGCGTTGGGCGTTGAACGTTTTGCTTCCACCCCCCACCCTCAACCATCCACCTGTCACCCCGGGAGCTCGAATCCCAGCGCCTCGACCAAACGCTGGTGTTTGATCCCATGCAGGGACGCCAGTTCGCGAACCCGTTCACCGGCCGCGGCATCGCCGGGCGGACGCCGTTTGACGGCCGCGATCATCAAATTACGGGCCGTGTGCTCGGCGGACACGAATTCGAAGACGCGAGACTCGTAGCCCGCCCATTCGAGCAAGGCCGCCCGCAGGGCGTCGGTCACGAACTCAGCATAGCGTTCGCGCAGGATGCCGTGCTTGAGCGCGCCCGCCATGCCGGGCGGGGACTTCAACTGCGCGCGCAGTTCCTTGTGACAGCAAGGCGCCACGACGATCAACGCCGCGCCGGCCTTCACACCGCGGGCAATGGCGTCATCGGTTGCGGTGTCGCACGCGTGCAGGGCCACCAGTACATCCGGCGTACCCACGTCGGTGTCAGCGATCGTGCCATGCCGGAACCGCAGGCCGGCGAGACCGTGCTCGGCCGCCACGCGCGCAGTCAGCACTACCAAATCCGGCCGTGCTTCCAGGCCCAACACGTCCGCCGCCGGCCAGCCGTGGCCGCGCAGCCAGTCGTAGGCGGCGAACGTCAGGTAGCCCTTGCCGCACCCCATATCCACCAATCGCAAGGCGCGTGCACGCCCATCGGCACCGGGCACGGCAAGGCCGGCATCCGCGACGAGGCCCTGCAGGATCTCGACAAACTTGTTGATCTGCCGGAACTTCGCTTCCATGCCCTTGCACACCGCGCCTTGCGCGTCGGTCACGCCCAGGCTGTGCAGCCAGGGCGCGGCCTTTGGCTCGATCGGCCGGTGCTTGACGCGGTCATGGGCAGGGGCGACGGGGGGTGGCCGGACAACGGTGGCCCGCTCGACCTTAAGCAACGGCGAGCGAGTCTCACGCTGTTCGAGCGTTATGTTCTCGTCAGTCGCGAACAGGTGCCCGTTCCGAAAATCGGTTTCCAGCAGGGCGGCCACCCGCGCCACGCCTTCCTCGGAGGTGACGTTCTTGGTCACATCCTGGGTGGCGGAACGATAGACGAACTTCAGTCGCGGGCCTTCCTGGAGGGCCACGGGACGGACAAACACGTTCTGGAGGTGCTCCTGCTTGCCAGTGGGGCCGCCCAGCGTCAATTTGATCAGGCGTTTCGCATCAATGGCTTTGCTCACGTACTCGACAAACCGGTCTCTGGCTGAAAGTGATGGCATGAGGCGTAGTCTACGATGGCTGGCGCCCGCCTGCAATCATCGACGCTTGCCGCAAGATAGCAGAGGCCCCTAGCAACCTGCCGGACTTACGTCTCCGCAGGGTCCCAAACGGTCTCTACCGGCGAGGGATCGCCGGCTCCATGTCGTCTTTGGCTCGTCTTGGAGCCGGCCGTCCTCGGCCGGTAGTGATTGTGCGTGCCCATGGGCCCTAAGTCGACGGGCGGCTAGAGAACCGGGATACGCCCGAGTTCCAGGAACTTCCGCACCCGCGCCAGCGGGGTGCCGGGCGTGATCGGGCTGGCGGTGCTGAGGATGAAACCGCGGGCACGGCGGCCGGCCTCGACCTGGCGCCGGATCTCCGCCGCCAGTCCTGCGTCCGTTCCGTTCTGCAGCACGGCCACGGGATCGATGTTGCTGAAGAACGTCGTGCGGCCGCCGATGCGACGGGCGATTTCGGCCGTGTCGTTGACGAAACCCTTCATGCTGGCCTCGTACGAAAAGCCGTCGGCCCCAGTGGCGGCGATGAGCTCCAGCCGGTCCATGACGCCTCCGAAATAGATCACGATCGCCTTGTGCCCGAGCCGATGGATCTCGGCGACCATGGCTTGCATGTACGGCAGGCTGAAACGCTCGTACATGGCCGGCGAGATCATATCGCTGGTAGCGGTGGCATCGTCAATGTAGCCGGCGTCACCGCCGGCAGTGGCGAGGCGGCGGATTTCGGCAAGATTGCATTCCGTGATCCGCTCGCAGAGCGCCTCGACCAGTTCCGGCTCCTCGATGAGCATCGCGAAAAGGTTCGTCTGACCCACGTGGTGGCCGCACAGGTACAGCGTGCCGACAACCCCGCCGGAGATGATGAACTCCTCACGCCCAAACTCGCGCACGACGGCATCAATGTATTCGAGCCCCCCGCGGTCCTGCGCATGGCCCGGCTGCGGCCGGGGAAGCTGCCGATCGATGTCCTCGCGCGTGAACACGTAGCGTGTCTCATTGGCATGATAGTCGGAGGCATGGCCGCTCGCGGTCGCCACATCCAGTTGAATCCGTTCATGAGTCTCTCTGTCGTGCCGGTAGCCATGGCCGTCCTGCTCCACGAATTCCTGGCGTTCGCGCCAGGTCCGTGAAGGCGCGCCGTGCGGCTGAAGTAGTTCGAACGGCGCGGCTTCGTGCATGCGGCGGAAAAGCGCCACATGCCGCTCAGGCGACATCGCCGCCCATTCCTGCCGGCGCCAGTCCGGCAGGCCGGTGAGTTCGCTGAAGTGATCATCCTGGTAGAGCTGATTGTACAGCGAGGTGACCGGGAAGCGGTCGACCGGCCGGCCTTCAAGCGCCGCGTGAACACGTTGTTTGTTAGTCATGGAACAGCACTCAGCGGGATGAGATCGACGAACAATCGTGGGGCGAACCTACTTCGAATGACGCAGCGTGTCAACGGGCGACTGCCGCTATCGCGGCGCGTCGCCCCTTGACGGCACTCGGTCGCCCGGCTAGTCTATAGGAGATAGTCTTATAGTGGCGTTTCGCCTATTCCTCGCCGCCCCGTGCGGGCCGCGCGGACCGTGCGCGCCGCTCGCGAACAGGGGCAACAGATGACTTGGAGACGAGAACTGGTCGGCGAGGCGTTGGGGACGTTCATGCTCGTGTTGTTCGGCTGCGGTTCGGTCGCGGTATCCGTGCTGTTCGGCGCGCACCACGGCCTATTCCAGGTGGCCTTGACATGGGGTATCGGCGTGACGCTGGCCATCTACGCGACACGGCATCTGTCCTGCGCGCATCTCAACCCCGCGGTCACCCTGGCCATGACGCTGAGCGGGCGCATGTCCGCTCGGAAGATGCCGGTCTATTTCGCCGCCCAGTTGGCCGGGGCTGCCCTGGCGGGGTTGGTCGTGTATGCGCTCTTCGCGCCATCCATCGCGGCCTACGAAAGCGCCCACGGCATCGTACGCGGCACGCCGGCCTCCGTGCAAACCGGCATGATGTTCGGCGAATACTATCCGAGCCCGGGAACCCCAGCGGTGGTTTCGCTTCCCCTGGCCATGGGCGCCGAGGGTTTCGGCGCCTTCCTGCTGGTCCTGATGGTCTTCGCGCTGACCGAAGGCTGTAATGTCGGCCGGCCGGATGGCACACTGGCGCCGGTCTTCGTCGGACTTACCGTGGCCTCGATCATCTGCCTCATCGCCCCGCTGACTCAGGCCGGACTGAATCCCGCGCGCGATCTGGGTCCCCGCCTGGTCGCGTGGGCCGCCGGGTGGGGCGACGCCGCCTTTCCCGATCGTGTCGGCGGCTTCCTGCACGTATACGTTCTGGCCCCCCTGCTCGGCGGCGCGGCCGCCTCGCTGTTCTTCGTGCGCGTGATGGAGCCGCTCATGAAGGCCCCGGCCGGCGGCTGTAACTGCGAAGTTGAACCACCCTGATGCCGTCCAAGGAGACTCCCATGACGAACCTGAACGAATGCCCCTGCTCGGGAAAGACGCTGGCGCGGCTGATCCAGCCGGCCGTGATGACGGTGCTGGCGGACGAGCCGCTCCACGGTTACGTCATCGTGCAGCGACTGGCGGCGATGACGATGTTCCGCGACCACGGGCCGGACATCACCGGCGTCTACCGTCTTCTGAAGAGCATGGAGAAGAAAGGGTTCGTCACCTCAACCTGGGAATTGGCCGCCAGCGGGCCTGCCAAACGACGCTACGCCTTGACGCCGGGCGGGAAGACCTGCATGGCCCGCTGGATCGCGACCCTGCGCCTCTATCGGGACGCGGTGGACGACCTGCTGGGAATCGCCGCCTCCCGCACAGTGGCCAGGCGCCCATCCACCCCCCGCCTCTCCAGCCGGCGCGGGAAATCGCGCCGCGCCCCGGGCAAGCAGGCAGGGCTTTCTGATGAACTCTGACTGCCTTGATCGCTACTTCGACTACGCCGCCGCGGCTCCGCCTTTCGAAGAGGCGCTGTCCGCCCAACTTGAGGCAGCGCGCACATGGTTCGGCAATCCATCGTCGGCACACAGGCCCGGCGCCGGTGCCCGGGCCGAACTGGAGCGGCTCCGCGGCGCGTTCGCCGCGCGCTGCGGCTTCACGGGGGGACGCTTGGTCTTCACGTCAGGGGCCACGGAAGCGAACAACTGGGTCGTGCATGGCGTGATGCGCGCGGCGGCCACGGGCCGCGTGCTGGTTGCCGCGGACGTTCACGCCTCCGCCTGGAATGCCTGCCGCCGCTATGCCGACCGCATGGACGTCCTGCCTCTGGATTCCAGCGGACGGATCGGCCTGCCCGCGCTCGCCGCCGCCATCAAGCCCGCTACCCGCCTGGTGTGTTGTTCGCATGTGGCGAGCGAGACCGGAATCGTTCAGGATGTTGGCGCGATCGCGGCGGTCTGCGAGCGCCGGGGTGTCCTGCTTCACATCGATGGCGCCCAGGCGCTTGGGCACATCCCCGTGAACCTCGCCACGATCGCTTGCGATTTCTACACGTTCTCCGCTCACAAATTCGGCGGGCCCCGCGGTTGCGGCGGCGTCTTCACGCGGTTCCCCACGGTGGACCCGCTGCTGGACGGAGGAGCGCAAGAAGGCGGACTGCGATCGGGCACGGAGAATCTGCCCGGAATTGCCGGGACCGTGGCCGCCCTTGAACAAGCGCTGGCATCCATGGCGACCGAGACCAAACGCTTGCGCGAACTAAGCAGCGTCGTGCGGGGTGAACTCGAACGTTCGGGAGTGCGCTTTCTGGTCAACGGCGAGCCGGCAAGAAGCGCCCCGGGATTCCTGTCCTTGAGTTTCCCCGGCCTGGACGGCCACGCGCTCGTGGCTGACCTTGCGGTGCAGGGCTTCGCGGTTGCCACCGGATCGGCCTGCAGCGAAGACCGCCCGGAGCCGTCCCGGGCGATCCTCGCCCTGGGCCGGTCGCCCAACGAAGCGCTGGGCACCGTGCGCATTTCGTTCGGCAGGACAAGCCGCCCGGAAGCCGTAGCCGCATTCGCGAGGGTGCTGGTGGAAACGGTCCGACGCCAGGCGGGCTACAGGGGATAACACATGACTGCAGGCTCACTCGACCCGGAACAGTTCATGACGCATTGCCTGACCATGGACCACCCGGACGAAGCCGGCGTTCGCGACGCCTTTGCGCGCCTGCCCAAGCGGGGGTGCATCAACGTGCGTTGCCGGTGGGAGCGCCGGCTGGCGATGCAGGGAGTCCTCGCGGAGTCGGGCGCGTTTGCCATCTGCCTCCGCCCGACGACCGACTTCCAGGAAGTGCTGATTACCGCGCTCAAGGGCAAGGTCGGCGCCTGCTTCGAGACCGGCCGCAGCACAACTTATGTCGGCGCTGCCCTGGCCGTCATGGATGACGATCATCACCTGATCGTCGGCACCATGCGGGTGTGCGAGAAAACCGGCGGCCTTCATACCTTGCCGCCTTACCAGGGGCTGCTGACCGTGACCGCGGGCGATGAAGAGTTGATACGCCGCCTGGAGACCGATCCGCTCCCGTTTAACTGCAACACGTTCGAGCAGGATGCCGATCGCCTCGCCGCACACACCTTTGGCCCCATGCTGCCCGGCGAGCCGCTGAACGTAGTGTTCTACCCCGGACCATTCAGTCTCCTGGTGTTGTCAGACGGTTCGATCCTGCGCCGCGGAATCTGCACAACGATTCCGAAGCAACTTGTAAAGGACCTGGAACAGAAGGATCGCCTTCTACCGGTACCGTCGACGGTGGTGGCGGAAACGAAACGTCCGGTCAACTACCCCTCCGCCTACCGGACGCTGGGTGCCGGGTGCCTGCTGGACGAGTCGCAGCTCGCGAAGGCGAGTCGGGATGCCGCAGCTACTGTTGACCGCGACGCCCCGCTTCCGAAAGAAGCGTTGACTGCGCTCCGGACGAGTTCCGCGGAAACCCGGCAGCGGCTCCGCCGACTCGTCACAGGTCAGGAGCCGTACTTCATTCTGACCGGCAGCGATCCGCGGGACGCGGGGGGCTGTTGCGCCAGTCCGCAGGTTGGCGAGGCCAATCGCCTGGTCGAGGCCGGACTCCTCGCCTGCCATCGGACGCCAGCCCCGGCCGATGCCTGCACAACGACCCTGTACGCGTTCGTCGGCGAGATCCTGATGCTCGACGAAAAGCCGGAGTTCTCGGTTAACGCGGTCGCCCGCCGCCAGGCGGCGGAGGTGCTCGACAAGACGGCGCGGGGGAACTGGATCGGCCGGACGGTGCTGAAGACGGCGCTGCTTCTTCTGGCCGCCGCCAGCCTGCTGGTTGCGGTAAGGCGCGTCCTGCCTGTTTTCGGTCCCGCGCCCACAGGCTTCGAGGTGGCGTTGGCCAAGTCCTTGAATGTGACCAACGACGACTGTCGATTGTTCGTCTGTCTCTTCCACGCGCAGGAAACCTGCGATGCCTGCGAGGCCATGGGCAGGCTTTGCCGCCAGACGATCGAATCCGACTTCACCGCGCAACAACGCACGGGCCTGCTGGCGTATCGCCAGATTGCTTTTGCCGCGCCCGCCAATCGCGAGATCAAGGATCGGCTCGGGCTCTATTCCAGCACTATCGGGTTGGTGCGATACGACCGCGGCCGACCGCACGACATCCGCATGTTGACGCAGAAAGTGTGGAGTTTATGGGCGGATGACGCGGCCTTTGTCGGCATGCTGCGCGACAACATCCGCGGCATGTTACAGGAGACCCTCTAACGTGGCACGGGCATCTTGCCCGTTGCCGGCTACGGGCGGGACGCCCGTGCCACGCCGAGGACATACTCGTGGACACGTCTACACGCAGCGATCAATTTCAAGATGAGCGCAATCGTCATGACTGATTGGGGTATATGCGGAGCCTTCAGCCTAGGAATCGTGGCCGCCTTGCACCCGTGCCCCCTCTCCACCCTGGCCGGAGCCTTGCTGCTGGTGCTGGCGCCCGATTCGGGCCGGTCGCTGTGGCGGGCCGGCGCGCTCCTTGCGGGCATGGTTGTGGCGCTCGTGATCGCGGCAACGCTGATCGGCGGCAGCCTGATGCAGGCACGGCTTTTCTCCACTGTCCTGCCGGATCTGCTGCGCCCGTTCTTGCCGCCCTTGCTCATCGTGGCAGGCATCCTTCAGACCGGGGTGTTTGCGGCGTCCCGCGGCACTCGCACCGGCAGCGCGGCCGAGGGGTGGTTGAAGTCGGGCGCCCAATCCGCCCCTCGCCTGTTCGGCCTCGGCCTGCTGCTCGCCCTGTCGTTCTGCCCGGCAACAGCAGGCCTGTTCTTCGGGGTGCTGATCCCCTTGGCTACCACGCACGGACATCCAATTCTGTATGCGTTGGCCTATGCCCTGGGGTTCGGTCTGCCGCTTCTGGCCGTCACCGCCTGCCTGGCAGCCGGCACACGTTTCGCAGCGGTGCGGCGCTTTGCTACTGCCGGGGCGATGCTGAGCGGCTGGGGGCTGATCGCTCTCGGGACTTGGCTAACGTGGAAACTGATTTGAGCGTCTAATGCCAATGCCTTGGGTGAGCAGACGTTGACCCGCCGCGGGTCAACGGTACGCTCCGCCCCCTTGTTCGATCTTCATCTTGTCCTTGATGTACTTGCCAATGTCTTTGGAGACCTCGTCAAACTCGGCCCGGTGAATCCGCTTGGATTCATAGTCAATCCTCACGTCTTGTAGGAATTTGTCGAAGTCCCGGTTCTGCTCGCACAGTTTGTTGATCGTTTCCCAGTCGAGTGAAGCCCGACCGCGTGCAGGGTAAAGGATGCGGGAGCCGTCGATGTCTGCCGGGTCGAGCTGGATGATTCCGATTCCGAAGGATGATGCAAGCCTCTCCAATTCGGCTAGAAATTCATCGTCCTGCAAAATATCCACCGTCACGAGGTAGCCCTCGTGCGCCCAAGATGAATTAGAGACGGCCTGGAAGTACGCTTCTCTGTAGTTGGCCTTTGTCAGTCCCTTCTTGATCTCAAATGAAAACAGCCGCAGGGAGTTGTTGTCCGACAAACGATTGAACTCGATTACATTCGGTCGCCAGTCATCAATCGGCAGGTAGAAACCCACCATGTCCGGGTGAATCCATTCGTTGTATCCACCCTTCGTAGATTTCTCGTGCATGATGGTCTTCGTGTAGATGGATCGGCCACGGTTGAAGGAAGGATTTGAGTTGGCGTAGTACGTGAGCAAGGGGTGAAGGTCGCGCTCGTGGTACTCCGTCCTCTTCTCCGTCTTCCTTCCTGCTTCCTTCTCCAGTTTGCTGATTGCGTCCGCCGGCAGTTCGGATGCTCTCTCCTTGAGGAAGAACCGAGTGGGGCGAGAGCCGACCTTGATGAACCTGCCGTCCTGGTTGTCGCGGACTTCCACGTAGAGACGCGCGCCGAGGCTCTGCCACGGCGTCTTTCCGGTGGTGCCCAGTTTGGCGGTCAGTCCCTCTTCGTGGGCGACCTGCCAGATCTCCTGGTAGATCATGGGTTGCGTCGCCGGCTTCAGGACATCGTACGCCAAGTCAAGGAACGAGTAGCTCATTCCAGTGCCTCCTAATTGTCTTCTCTAGGACCCGATTGGGGCCACCCTCAAATGGTAAATGTTTCCCTTCATTCGCCTTCTGCGGCACTCTTGCGCCTGCGGCCGGCGCCCAACAATCACGAGTGCCCGACCGCCATCACGCTCCTCGCCCACCCGCAGCCACACCCCACCCGCCTTCTATCGGCGGCCATTTCAGGACCGTGGCAGGCGGCTGCGGCACCTGGACCGGAACGTACTGGAGGCGGGCGACAGCGTCAACGGGTTTTCGCGTGGATGGAGAGTCGTTCCCCTCCGTCCCTTATGCCTGCGCTTCATGCCGCCGGTCGCAGAACCGCAATGACGGCATCGATAACGGCATTGAGTTTGGGTTGTCTCAGTTCGCCGACGATCCGCTCGATAAGCGAAGTGTTGGCCGAGAACAATTTCCCCGGACGGGCGTAACTTGTTCGCAGAAGGGAACCCGATGCGAAATCCGGATCGATAATCGGCACGGCGAGAGGGTCGGAGTAAGGGTTACTCGTCACCTGGCAGAGAATCCAATCGTCTCGATCCACCCCGGCAAGCACGACGGCGGGTCGCAGTTTGCTGGCGGAAAGATCGGAGAAGGGGAACCGGACGAGGACAACACTTCCTATTGAAGGAATGACCATGCCGCATCCTCCTCGGGACGTTCCCAGTCGCGCGCGAGCGCCTGTTGGCTGAGTAAGGCCGTCTCCGGTACCTCAGACTCTTCGATGATAGTCACGATGGCACGGCACGCGTGCGCCACATGAACAGGCTTACTCAGATGCACCTCGCCGTTGGTGCCTATTGTCGCTTCCACGGATGTCAACATAATGTCACCTCGCCAAGATACTAGGGCACGACACTCAATTAATCAACCGCGGCTACACTGCGCGCTACACTGCACTTGTGAGCCGCAACATCCGCCGGTTGACACCGGCCAAGACGAGGAGTAGCGTCAGTTCGTTTTTCGGATCGCCCTGAGAATGAAACGACGTGTTGCCACTTTTCTAGGTCTGGTGTTCGTGGTCGGAGTGCTGCTCATCCCGACGCTGCATCAGGCACATTCTGCCGCGTGCCACGATCACCACGATGCCGAAGAGTGTCCGATCTGCCAGCTCGCCGTCATGCCGGCCGACGTGGCGGTTCCTCACATCGAGCCGGTGCCGCAAGTCCTCGTTTCCGTCCCCCTCTGCATTCCTGAGCCGTTGATCTTCTGTGCTCCAACGATCTGCACGGCCCAGGCGCGCGGACCTCCTGCCGCCTGACCCATCTTTCTTCAGACATCGAACGACACCGGCTTGTCCGCCTGCGTCGCCATTTCCTAACCAACACTCCTAACTCAGGAGGATACGTGAAAAGATCATTCCGTTTGCTAGTGGCTACCGCCATCTTGACACCTCTCATCAGCCTCGCGGCTGCGGAGAGCACGCCAACCAACACGGTGAAAGCGCTCACCCAATCGCAGGTCGCGCCCCCAACAACGTCCGAGTCAACTGGTGCGGTGACGCAGGGCCAGTTGGAGCGCTTAAACGACAAAGTCGATCGACTCGCCGAGGCGCAGAGAAAGGTTCTGCCCAGTGAGTTCAACCCGTCCATCGGTCTGGTCGGAGAAACGCTCTTCTCCTATCGCAGCAAAGGGTCGGACGAGACCGGCAGCGACCGACCCGGCGGGTTCGACGTGTTCCAACGCTCGGTGGAAATGAATGTCGCCGCGGCGGTGGACCCGTTCGCCAAGGGGTGGGCCGTGATTAATGCTTCCGCCGATAGCGCTACCGGCGAGGCGAACCTGGGGATCGAAGAAGCGGCCTTGCAGACGACTTCACTGGCGGGAAACCTGTCGCTGACCGCGGGTAGGTTCTTCGGCGAGTTCGGGCGGCTGGGATACATCCACGACCACGAGTTGCCGTTCGTCAATCGCCCGCTGGTATTGGATCAATATATCGGCGGCGAGTCACGAAGCGATGGCATCCAGGCCAACTGGCTGGCGCCGGTTGACCATTACGTCAGCCTGACGGTCGGTGTCGGCGATTCCTTCGGTGGCGACAGCCCCAACCCGAACAACCCCGGCACCTACCGTGGCTTCGACGGGTTGAACTTCTGGGGAAGGCTCTCGACCTATTTCGACTTGACGCCCAACTGGCAGCTCGAAACGGGCGTCTCGGGGCTCGCCAATCCCAAAACCGAAGACCGCGGCGGCGCGCTGGTACAACCCGACGGCGTTAGCACGCTGACCGAGAAAGAACGCCGACTGGAAGGCATCGACGTGAAGTTGAACTACGTTCCACTCCAGGACAATCAGTTCCGAAGCTTCACGTGGGGCACGGAGGTGCTGCACAGCGACAACCGCTATCTCGTCGACCCCGATGGACTGTCCAAGAACGGCGACGAGTTCGACGAGAATGTCGGTTCGTTCGGTTTGTACTCCTACATGAGCTACAAATGGAGCCGGCAGTGGAGCGCGGGCTTCCTATTCGACTGGGTCCAGAGCGCCCAAAATCACAGCGATCAAACGACCGCGTATTCGCCGTTCACGACATTTGCCTTGAGTCACTGGAACCAACTGCGGCTGCAATACACGCACACCGACCACAATGCCGAGTCCGACTTGAAACCCGACGATGCCATCTACCTGCAATGGGCCTGGATCATCGGCGCACACTCGCACGGTTGGCAGCAACGCTGAACCTGAAAGGAACAATCATCATGAAATCAAATCTATTTCGCCTCTTGTCGGCGGTCCTGTTTGCGGCCGCCCTCTTCGTAGTAACGTCATCCGCCAACGCGGCGACCGTCCATGTGGTAGCCACGCTCACGGACCTGGCCGACCTCGCGCGCAACGTCGGCGGCGACCATGTCGACGTGTTCAGCCTGGCGACCGGCATTGAGGACACGCACGGCGTTCCGATGAAGCCGAGTTTCGTTCCCAGAATGAACCGCGCCGACTTGGTCCTGCTCGTCGGGTTTGACTGCGAGCACGCCTTTCTGCCTGCGCTGCTTGAAGCGAGCAAGAATCCGCGCATCCAACTGGGTAAGCCGGGCTACGTGGACTGTTCGCAAGGCATCCTGCCGATGGATGTGCCGAAATCCACCGACCATTCGGAAGGTGACGTGCATCCCTACGGTAATCCGCACTATATGCTCGACCCGGTGCTGGCGAAGACGACGGTGAAGAACATTTACGCCGCGTTCGTTGCCACCGCACCGCAGTATGAAGCGGATTTCACGCGCAACCGCGACGCCTATCTCGCGAAGCTTGACGCGAAGATTGCCGAGTGGCAGCGCCTGGCCGTGGTACTCAAGGGTGTTAAGTTCGTCTCGTATCACGAGCATTGGCCGTATTTCGCGGCGCGCTTCGGCCTGAATTACGTCGGCACGATCGAGTTGAAGCCGGGCATCGATCCGACGCCCCGGCACATTGAGGAGTTGATTGCAGAGATTAAGGCGGATCACGTCCCCATCGTCGTGCGCGAACCGCAGTTCCCGGAAAAGGTCCCGGCGCTCATCGCCAAAGACACCGGCGCGACGCTGGTCAAACTGCCGATCATGCCTGGCGGCGTGCCGAATACAGGCACGTACATCGAGATGATGGATTTCATCGTCCACGCCATGATCGCGGCTGTATCCAAATGATGAAATGACCGATCGGGCCTGCCGACACGATGGTGGCAGGCCCGCCTAATCCGCACATGAACGAACCCTTCATCACGATCGAAGACCTGGCCATCGGCTACAACAACCAGCCGGTGATGTCGGGCATTTCGCTCTCGGTTTTGCACGGGAGTTTTACCGCCATCCTCGGCGCCAACGGGTCCGGCAAATCCACCTTGCTCAAAACGTTGCTCGGCCTGCAGCCGCCGATCGCCGGGCAGATCCGCATCGAAACGCCCACGGGCGCACCGGTGGCGTTCGGGTACGTGCCCCAGACTCTCCAGTTGGAGCCACTCTATTTGCTGAGCGGCTTCCACGTTGCGCTCATGGGCGTCTACCGTCGCATCGGTCCGGGACGCCGGATCCCGCAAGGTGAACGCGCTTTCGTGCGCGAATGTCTGCAAGCCGCCGGGGCGGAAGGCTTCGCGCATCAGCGCTTCGCCGAACTCTCCGGCGGGCAGAAGCAACGGGTGCTGATCGCCCGGGCACTGGCGACGCGGCCGGACGTGCTCGTCCTGGACGAACCCACGGCCGGCGTGGATGCCGCGGCCACACACGCGTTGCTGGAGTTCATCTCGCAACTGCATGAAGAACGGAAGCTGACGATTCTACTCGTCACCCACGACCTGCCTCTCGTGCGCAAACATGCGCATCAGGTCATCTGGCTGCACGAGGGCCTGATCGTGACGGGGGCGGTGGCAGACTTGCTTTCGCCGGAACGTATGGCAGCGCTGTTTGAATTGGAGATCGGCTAAAATGGAAACCTTGCTCCAAATTCTCTCGCCTGACTTTCTGCTCTGTAATTCGGTTTATACAAGCGTGTTGATCGGGTTTGCCTGTCCGCTGGTCGGCGTATTTCTCGTGCTAAGGCGGCTCGTTTTCATGGGCGTGGCTCTGCCGCAGATTTCATCGACCGGCGTCGCGGTAGCCTTGTCAATCCCGTTCTGGCTCGGCGCGAAACCGGGCGCGCACGGTCCGCACACCGAACACTTGCTGGCTTTCGCCGGTTCAACGGCCTTTTCGCTGGGGGCCATCCTTGTCTTGGCTCTACTGGAACGGCGCGGACGCGGTCGGCCGGAGGGTAATCTTGGCACCGCCTATGTGGTGGCCGCCGCGTTAAGCATTCTCCTGCTCTCGCAAAACCGGTACGCGGAAGTCGGCTGGCTCGATCTGATGAAGGGGGAGATCATCGTCGTCGATAACGCCGATCTCGCCATAACGGCGACGACGCTCACCGTCGTGCTGGCTGTGTTGGGATTGTTCTACAAAGAGTTGCTCTTCGTATCGTTTGACCCTGCGATGGCGGTCACGCTCGGCAAGAACGTCGTCTTCTGGGACGTGTTATTGTATATTCTGATCGGGCTCACCGTCTCCATGTCCGTCCTGAGCGTCGGACCGCTGATATCCTTCGGCTTTCTGCTAATCCCGCCGCTGACGGCGCATCTGTTCGCGCGGAATATGAGGCAATTCACAATCATGGCTTCATTACTGGGCGGCGGCGTGGCGTTCGTCGGCTTCGGGATCGCGTACCGGCTGGACTGGCCGATCGGGCCGACTGACGTGGTCCTGTTAGGGCTGGTCTACGGACTGGCGTGGGGCGGGCAATGGCTGTTCCGGGCTTTGGCGGGGACCAAGAAACCGCCGGCTCGGGCGATATCGGAAAATGCGAAACACAACGGCTGAGATGGAGGCAATCGGATATGAAGAATGTCATAGTATTCGTGACAACAGTGATGGCCCTCGTGGCGATTTCGGGGTGTCGGCCGTCGGGCAAGGAGGGCAAGCACATGATTCAAGACGGCAATTCCGAGATGATCGAGCATATTGGCAAAGAACATGGCATCCGGATCGGCGCCGAGACGAACGCGGATGTGATCGTCATCGCGGCAAGCAATGCCGTGTCCGTGACGTTGACGCCCGGACTCGTCACGCGCCTGCCGCCAGACTGCTTGCACGTGCTGGACTTCCCAGCCGCGGGTAAGGTTTTGACGGACGAGCAGTACGAGAAATTCCTCAATGATCTTCACGATTACTTGCTGGTGACCTATGGCGAAGGGCATGGGCCCAAGCCATGACCTTGACGGTTCCCATGATCGTCGAGATCAACGACTTGGTCCTGCAGTACGGCAACGTTTCGGAGTCCTTGCCGATCCTGAGCGTGCCGCGCTGGGAGCTTCAGCCGAACGAGCAGGTGGCCGTTTCCGGACCGTCCGGCTCGGGAAAATCCACCTTTCTCAATGTCCTGGCCGGATTGCTCATTCCGCAAAGCGGCCAAGTCTCGGTCTGCGGCCAGGACCTGACGCGCCTGGGAGAAGCGCAACGGGACCGCTTTCGGGCCAGGCACATCGGCTACATCTTCCAGACCTTCAACCTGCTGCAGGGCTACTCGGCTCTGGAGAACGTACTGCTCGGCGCGACGTTCTCGCACCAAGCCGTGGACCACCCGCACATTCGGGCGCTTCTGGAGCGGGTCGGCCTCGGTCATCGCCTGCACCACCGTCCGGCGCACCTGTCCATCGGCGAGCAGCAGCGCGTAGCGATCGCCCGCGCCCTCGCCAAACGGCCCGAGATCATCCTGGCCGACGAGCCGACGGGGTCCCTTGATCCAGGGCACACACGCGAGATCGTGCAGTTGCTCCGGGACGTGTGCCGTGACGAACGCTGCTCGCTGGTGGTGGTCAGTCACGAGCCGACGGTGGTGGGCGCGTTCGAACGGCGCGACGCTTTTCTCACCGTGAACCGCGCCTTCGCGAGCCAGGGAGCAACCGGATGAGCTTCTGGCGCATCGTGCTCAAGAGTCTCCGTCAGCACTGGCTGTCCACGGGCCTGGCCGTCGTCAGCATCGCCCTCGGCGTAGCGTTGCTCGTCGCGGTTTCCTCGCTGCGGGAACAGACGCATCGCAACTTCACGCAGGAAGGGCTGGGCGTCGACGCGGTGCTCGGCCCCAAGGGATCGCCGCTGCAGATCGTACTCAACGCGCTCTACCACCTGGAGGAGATGCCAGGCAAGATTCCGTGGACGTACTACCAGAAGGTCCTCAAGAGCGACATCGTGACGGACGGCATTGCCTTCGCGACCGGCCATTCCTACGCCGGATTCCGCGTGAATGCGATCGACGCGCGGTTCTTCACGGACTTCGAGTATCTGCCGGGCCGGCACTTTTCGTTCCGCCCCGAAGACGGCGGCGAGGGGCGCCCATTCCAAAGCCGGGACGAAGCGGTCGCGGGCTCGCAGGCCGCCCGGGCTTTGCGGCTGGAGTTGGACAGCACGTTCAACCCAACCTGCGGCGTGAATCCCGGCGATCCGGTCCACAACGACCGGCTTCGTTTCGTCGGGATACTGGCCCCGACCGGAACGCCGCACGACCGCGCGATCTACATTCCCCTCGCTACCTTCTACACCCTGAGCGGGCACGGCGCGGAAACACAGGAGATGGCGGTAAACGAGGAGCACCGTGAGATCAGTGGCGCGTACCTGAAAATCAAACGCATCCGGGGTGGCGCCATCCATCCGGGTATCCAGGATCTACAGTACAACATCAACCAGTCATCGCAGGCCCAGTTGGTTATCCCCAGTGAAGTGCTGCCGCGCCTCTTCGACATTATCGGCTGGGTTGACCAGGTGCTCATGGGAATCGCCGCGCTGGTAACCGCCCTGGCCCTGCTCTTCCTGTTCGTCGCCCTGGTGTCCGCCCTGCGCGAGCGCCGGCGCGACCTGGCGCTCCTGCGTTGTCTGGGCGCCACGCGACGCACGGTCTTCGGGCTGATACTGATCGAATCGGCAGCCATCGCATTATTGGGTGCCACCCTCGGACTTCTCTTTGGCCACTGCATCGTGGCCGCCGGCTGCCCGTTTATCCGCGTGGAAACCGGACTAAGGTTCTCCGCGCTGTATATCGCTCGCATAGAGCTTCTTATCGTGCCCGCCGTGGCGCTCCTGGGCCTGCTGGCGGGGCTGTTGCCGGCCATCCAGGCGTATCGCCTGGGGGTCCTCAAAAACTTGGCGCCGGTATCGTGAGTGGGTATGAAAATGAGATAGAGGATTCGGTCCTGATGAATGGCATTACAAGAATTGGTTTGGCAGCGGCTTTCCTGCTTGTTCTTCCTCTGGCCCGCGCGGGCGAGGCCCCGGCACACCCGGAAGAGAAGGGCGAGCACAAGGCCGCGCACGGCGGATGCCTCAATGCGCTTGGCGCGTGCGAGAACGGTCACGCGGAAGTGAAACTGGAAGGCGGGAGACTGAAGCTGTGGTTCGTGGGCGGCGGAACGGACACGGAGAAGGCGGTGCGCGTGCCGGACAAAGAGATCGCGCTCTCTGTGACGCTTGCCGGCGCCCCAGCGGCAAAACCGCTCCTTCTGAAGGCGGCGCCGAATGAACTGGCTGAGGAAAAGGAAGGCGACTGCTCCCACTTCGAGGGAGCCGCGGACTGGCTAAATGGGGCGAAGAAGTTTACCGCGACGGGCACGGTCACCTTCAAAGGCAGGAAGCAGGCCATCCGGATCGAGTACCCCGCCGGCTACGATCCGGACGATGACGAAGCCGGAGCCGGAGCGAAACAGTAGGAGGTCGACGATTGCGATGGGTACGAGTGCACAGATACGTTTCAGCCGGCGCGGTTTCCTGACCGCGGTATTATTCCTCTTGTTCATCTTCGCCGCCAACCATGCGGAGTACCACCACCGGCAGAATCGGCTCAAGGCCGCCGCCGCGCGCGGCGCGCTGGTCGTGCGCGCGGAGACCAGTCTCACCGGGCATAACCAAATCGGCATCGACGAATCCTCCCCCGTGCCGGGCGGCGGGCCGCAGCGACTCACGTTCGCGGAGTTGGGGCAGTGGGCATTCGACCGCCAAACTACCTCGGACTGCCCGGCCGTGGTTCGAGCGCTGAGCGGTCGCGAGTCCTCGTGCACGGGCTTCATGTATCCCCTGGAGGCCGGCACAAAACTCCGCGAGTTCTGCCTGCTGCGCACCACGCAAACCTGCTGCTATGGCCCGCGGCCCCAATACAACCAGTACCTGCTCGTGGAAATGAAGACGCCCGTGAAATTTGAGCGGTTCGCGCCGGTCACCGTGAACGGCAAGTTCTTCGTCGATCCGCAGCCCGAGCAGGGATTCATCTATCGCATGGAAGGCACCTCCGTGGCGTCGGCCGCAGAAGACGTGCCGGAGGCCGATGCCACGCAGACGGCGCGCCGCGCCGGGCTACCGCTGTTTGATTTCGCCACGTTGACCGAACTGCAAAAGGGCGGCGCGACGGCGGCGATCCCCGCCGCTCTGCAGGCCATGGACGGAAAAGCCGTGGTGATGGAGGGATTCGTGTTGGATCGGCGGGAGGCGCCTGTCCCGCGACTCATTCTGAGCAAGGACTGGTGGGATGGCAAAACCCAAGGCACGCCACCCACGCTCTATTCGGCGGCCACCGTCTTCCTGCGGGACACGGGAAACATCCCGCCCGCCTGGATGCAGAGAGGCGTGTTCATCGGCACGTTGCGCATTGCCCGTGATGCTGCCTTGCGGACCAGCGAAGGGATCGTCAGCCTGCACGATGCCGTCCGGGCGGAAACCGGCATGGGCAGGAACAGCCTCGCTGTCGATTCAGGGCCGTTGCTTCCGATACCCTTGGAAGCCCTAATTCTCGCGACGGTCCTCGTCGTCGGCTTTCGGTCGATGATGCGTGGCGCCGGGATCGATCGGCGCCCGGATTCGGCAGAACGAGGAGTGGCCGAATGATCAAAGATCTTCTCAGGTTTCTCGCCATCATTGTTGGCGCGCCTCTGGTGGTGTGGGGGTTTATCTGGTGGACAGGCTGGCTGCGGCCCGAGCAAGCCGGGCAGTCGGGCGCCGCCACCTCACCTGTGGCCTGGACGCCGGCCAGCTTCACGCCCATAACTACCGGCACGCCGGCACAGGTATCTGTCGTTCCGCAGGCCCCGGCACCCAAGCCGAAGCCCGTGGAGTCGCGACCGCGGCACGGCGCGGCCGCGACGGTTAACGGGGAAACCATCTCCCGCGAGGATGTCGACGCCGGGATCGGTCGGGATCTGATCGGCTCCATGCTTGAGGATGTCCGCCAGACGCGGCTGGATCACTTGATCTCGTCACTTGCGGTCCGTCAGTATCTGGCGAAACAAGGCGTCAGCGTGACCGATACCGC
Source organism: uncultured bacterium (assembly GCA_903895695.1). Lineage (GTDB taxonomy): Bacteria > Verrucomicrobiota > Kiritimatiellia > CAIKKV01 > CAITUY01 > CAITUY01. The sequence goes on along the minus strand of CAITUY010000001.1, from coordinate 13,346 downwards.
CGTTGATCAGAAGGTCGCGGATTTGCGCAAGAACCCTCCTTCGTCGGGCGGGTGCCCCTGTTGCACCTACAAGTCGCTCGACGGATTCATGGCCGCCAATTCAATGTGCCTCAGCGATCTGCGAAACATCGTGCGGAACGACCTTGGCATGACCAAACACGTGGACGCGCTATGGAACGCCGAATTTCCCCCGGGAGCGGAACGCGGCAAACTGGCGGCCAATGAACGTTCGCGTGTCGAGCAAACTTACACAAAGATGTCGCACATTTTCTTCAAGACAGCGCAGCAGCCCGACTTCGCGGAGTATCCCGATGCGGTCCGAGAAAAAGCCAAGGGAAAAGCCATGGACGTCTGGCAACGGCTGCAAAAGGGCGATGATTTCGCGAAACTGGCCGAGAATACTTCGGAGGACTTCACGACCCGATCGAAAGGCGGCAGCCTGGGATGTATCCCCAAAGACACGTTCGGGAGGGACGTTCAAAACGCCTGCGAGGCCGCAAAGCTCGGCGACGCCACGCCGCCGGTCGAGTCGCCCTGGGGCTTCCACGTGATCCGATGCCAGCGCCTGACGGAAGCGAACGTCGTGGATATCCTGCGGACGGAGTATCTGAACCGCAAGGAAGCGGAAATCTACGCATCCATCCGAACCAACGCCGTCGTACAGCGCTTCGACTAGAAAAGCAGGCGTTCGTCACACCAAGCACTGCCCTTAACGAGCAGTGCCCTTGCGCGTCACTTGCCCGCGCGCTGGTTTTACGGGCTCTTTGCGGTCCGCAGGACCTTCAGCATCGGTTCGCGCTCCCGCGAGGCATCGTTCCCCTCCCCGTGCACGCAGGCGACGAAGACATGAGGACCGGCGACAAAGAGCACGATATCGGCCGTGGCGGGATCGCCGTCGTCGGCTTCGACGCATTTTCCGATCAGATGCCGGGCCAACGCGCCGGCTACTGTGATCGCGTTGGTCGTGGAGGCCGCAAACTTCAGGACGTCGCCCTTGATTGTATCGGCCAGCCGCACCTGTGCGTCGTCAACGTTCTTCGCGTCCGCCACCGCCCACACGTACAGGAACATGTTGGTCGTCTGGATCACGGTCTTATCCTTCTCCTGCGTCACCTTGGCCGCCGCCGGCACGGCAAGCTCCAGCGCAGGCGTTTTGCCGGCCGAGATAGTAACCAGGCGATCCTGCGCCCACACGCAGGCGGCGAGAGACAGAAACACAACTCCGATGCTCAATACTTTTTTCATTTCGATTCCCTTTTCGATTCGGATTACCGGCCTTTCGTGGAAACCGGCGCCGCAGCCGCTTGGTCACTGGTGCCGGGACCAAAATCGTACCCGAGTACGATCCAGGATTCAACGCGCGGAGAATCATGCGTAAGTCCGAATAAAGGCGCGAGATCGAGGTGCGTCTTGGGTGTGATGCGCCATTGGACGCTGGGACCCAGCAGGAAACTGACCTCCGGGGCACCCCGTGATCCCTCCGCCGTCTCATTCGCGTATTCACTTTCAATGCCCAGACTCAGTTTTCGATCAATCACGGTTCGTCCGATGGCGGCGGCCCCGGCCAACTCCGTGGAACGCTCACCCCAGAGACCTTGTTCACAGATCAGATTCACGCCATAGTGCCAGCCCTGCCCGATTTCGTCCCCCAGCAGGAGTTTGCCCTCCAGGGCATCCGGGTCGCCGTGTGTTCCAAATGTGTATTCCAGATAGAGTGTTGGATTCAACGGCAGACGGCCCCAATCCGCAAATGCATAGCGAAACTCGATTGATTCTTCATCTTGGTGGACATCATCCGGCCCGGCTTTCCAGGTCTCATAGATGTCCAGTTGGAATCGATGGGGCAGACCCAACTCGAATTCCTCGGAAAACCGGTGTTCAACGGACCCATCCTTGAATTCGCGAATGCGATCCCACTGCTCCACGCCCATTTCATAAGGCGACTCCTGGAGATAGACCCGCGTCGTCGGGAACCGGCGTTCCGTCGTCCATTCGGGCTGCCGGTAAGGTCCCACGGCCTGTTCTTCCTGCAAAACCGTATCGGGTGCGACTGAAACGGCCTTGCGCACGACAATCTCCGGCAAGGTGTTGGTCGTCGCCTGGCTGACCTCAGCCGCGTACAGACCGGCTGCCGCGCACATGTTCATTCCGACCACCGCCGCCCATCTTCTGACTTTCATGTTCCCCCCTCGGGTTCTGCCTCTACGTTACTCAGCGCCAATCCGAAGAACCCTTTGCCGCCTGGAGCGGAGCCGCTTCCGGCTCCGGCCCTTCGATGGCACTCAGGGCAGGCCGGCGCGGGAAGCCGCGCCGCTCCCCGAGGGGCAGATAGCCTTCCAGACAGGTGCTTATTGCTTACTAACGCTCAACCGCCGAAAAAGGTTCACCCACCCGCTGCTTTTTCTGGGACCCATGGGGCGCCTCTCCGATTCTGTGCACCCGGTCTTGTGCCATAGGGTGTTCCCATTTCGGCGTCCCGCGACACGAGGTCGCGGGGACGCTGCCCATCCAATCCATGCTCGCCCTTGACCGCGCGCCCGCGGTCAAGCACCATGTCCGCGATGAACCTGAAAAGGATCGGTGCAGTGGCGGTCCTGCTCCTGCTCTTCCTGATGATTTACGGCGTGCGCGTTGCCTGCAAGACCCCGCAGCGTTTGCGCCGGTTCGTCGACGTCGCCTGCTGGCTGTACGGCATCGCCAGCGCGGTGCTGTGGCTGATCGTACGCGAGACCGCCGACCGCTGGTGGCCGGCGACGGTCTTCCTGTTCGGTCCCTGCTGGCTTTGGAGTCTGCCCTTGCTCCCCCTGGCGGTCGCCGCCGCGTGGGTCCGCCGCCAGGCGCTTTGGGTTCTACTGGCAGCCGCCTGGATCGTCCTGTTCCCGGTGCTGGGCCTGCAAGTTCCGTGGCGTCTCGCGATCCCCCACTCTCAGTCGGGCCAGCGCATTCGCGTCCTGACGTGCAACCTTCACCGGCAGGACGCCGGCGCATTGGCCGCGGTCGTTGCGGCGACACAGCCCGATGTCGTGGCGATCCAGGAATGGTCGGGGCTGCAACCCCTGCCCGCCTTCGGACGCGGTGACTGGCACTGTTCCGTGGTTGGCGAACTGCTGCTGGCCAGCCGCTTCCCCATCCTCAAGGTGGACAATCTTGCGGTGCAGCACTGGCCAGAACCCGGGGAGGCCGTGCGCTATGAACTGGAGACGCCCGGCGGCCGAGTGCCGTTCATCAATCTTCGCCTGGCCTCACCCCATCCGCAACTCGAAGATCTCCGCTGGCATTCGCCGACGGCGCCGGCGGAACTCCAGGACAATAGTTTGCTGCGGCTCCAGCAGTCCCGGATCATTGGCCGGTACGCGGAGGATCTTGGGCGCCTGACGATGCTGGCCGGCGACTTCAATACCCCCCAGGGTAGCGTCATCCTCCGTCAATGCTGGTCGCGGTTCGCCAATGCCTTTTCGACGGCTGGCTGCGGTTTCGGCCATACCTACCACACGCCGTGGGTGTCGACGCGCATTGATCAGATCCTGGCCGGCTCCGCCTGGCGTTGTCGCCGCTGCTGGGTCGGTCCCGACGTCGGCTCGCCCCATCGCCCGCTCATCGCCGATCTTGAGATCCTCGCCCGGCCCGGCAACTGAGGGCCTAACAGCAGAAATGGAGCCGTGAAACCATGCGCCTGAGATTAGCCTTGTGGATGATGATGCCCGTCAGCCTCGCGTTGCGGAGCGCGGCGGGCGAGGCCGGGGAGGATTTCTCCCACGGCATGCTCGACCGGGCGACCGTGCTTGAAACGGCCCAAGGTGTGACGACTGAAAAATATCCGGACGCCGAAGACGTGCTGGTCGGCGGCATGAACCGCATCCGGTACGCCGCGGACGGCACCTATACGCAGTGGGAGGAGGAGTATATCAAAATCCTGACGGAGCAGGGACGCCGCAACCACCTCTCCGTCACCAGCCAGTTCACGATCCCGTATCAACGCGGACCGGAGGACTGCCAGATTCCTCTGCTGGAGATCATCAAGCCGGGCGGGCGTACGGTGTCCGTGGATGTTAAGGCGCAAAGCCGTATCGTCATCGATTCCAGCGCCATGGCGATGAACATCTACAACCCCAACGAGAAACTGATCCAAGTCAACGTGGCGGATCTGGAACTAGGCGACGTTCTGCACGTCGTCATGTTCGACCGGATCGTTCACCCACGAATGAAAGACTCGTGGTGCGACTGGCTGGAGTTGGAAGGTCCCCAACCGATCGTCCGCAGCGCGATCGAAATCACCGCCCCGACCAACCGCCCGCTGCGCGGTATCGCCCTGAAGGACGAGATCAAGGGGCGAGTCACGCATTCGGTGACCGAGAAGGATGGGCGCCTCCTCTATCGCTGGGAAGCCCGGGACGTCCCGCGCATGTTCCCCGAGCCGAACATGCCGCCCGTCTACACGTGCGTCCAGCGGCTGCTGGTCAGCACCGAGCCCGATTGGCAGAGCGTTTCGCGGTGGTACTGGCGCTTGTCCGAGCCGCACTATGTCCCCTCGCCCGCCCTGAAGGCCAAAGTCGAAGCGCTCACCCAGGGCCTTGACGACCGCCGCCGGAAGATCGAAGCGCTGTTCGCTTTCGTGTCGCAGCACATCCGCTACATGGGCATTACGGTGGAAGCGGAAGCGCCCGGCTATGAGCCGCACGACGCCAAGGACACCTTCGACGCCCAACACGGCGTGTGCCGCGACAAAGCCGCCCTGCTGGTGGCCATGCTGTGCGTGGCCGGATTCGAGGCGTTCCCGACACTGATCGACACGGGCGCCAAGAAGGATCCCGAAGTGGCGCAGCCGTATTTCAACCATGCCATCGTGGCCGTCCGGGAAGCGGCCGGAACCTACACGCTCATGGATCCGACCGACGAGAACACCACCCAACTGCTGCCCGCCTATCTGGACGACAAGAGTTACCTGGTGGCCACGCCCGAAGGCGACCCGCTCCGGACCTCGCCGGTCGACCCGGCTGAGTCCAACCTCATGCGCATCGACACACGCGGCCGAGTCAACGCGGATCGAAGGCTGGAAGCCGTGACAGTGCTGCGCTTCGAGGGCATTAACGACAACACCTATCGCGACTGGTTCGTGCGGATCAAGCCGGAAGACCGACGGCGTTTTGTCGAAACGGTCGCGGAACGCGCCGTGCCCGGCGCGCATGTGACCGAGGTCGCGTTCAGCCCGACAGACATGACCGATGTCTCCACGACGCTGACCGTGCGCATCGCTTACGAGGCAGACAACGTGTTCATCGACGATGGCCGCTCGCTCATGCTTCCCCTGCCGGTCCTCGGTACCCGGCTCGGGCTCGTCAACCACATCGTCGGCCAGACGGGATTGCAGGAACGCAAATATCCGCTCCAAACCGAGACGGCCTGCGGCGTTCAGGAACACATCGCCTTGGATCTCGACGATAGCGTGGGGCCGGCCGTTTCCCTGCCCCGGCCTGAGCCGTTCGAGGATGCCTCCATCCTCTGGCGCTCCGAATTGCGCCAAACCAACACCCTGTTGGAGGCGTCGCTGGATTTCCGGCTGAAGGCCGTGGAATTCGCGCCGACCGAGTACCGGAATCTCAAAGACACACTGACCAAAATGGAGCACACCGCGCGGGAAATTCCAATTTTCGCACTGCCCGCCGCGGCCGCCGAGGCGAACCCCGTCGACGTGCAGGTGCTCGACGAAACGGTCGCGTATGACGTGGCCGATGCCCATCGCTGGACCGAGACGCGTTCCGTCCGGAAAAAAATCCTCACCTATGCCGGCAAAAAGCAAAACTCCGAGCTCAAGATTGGCTTCAATGCCGGATGGGAGGAGGTCCGGTTGGAACAGGCGGTTGTTACGTCGGCCGACGGCAAGCGCCGGGAGATCAGCGCCAAGGAGACCAACCTCATGGATGCCCCCTGGGTTGGCACGGCGGGTCGCTATCCCGCCGGCAAAATCCTGGTGGCCAGCCTGCCGGCTGTGGATAACGGGTGCACGATCGAATACCGCTATACCCGGGCATGCACGAACCGCCCGTTCTTTTCCGCCTATGAGTCGTTCCGCTCCCTGGACCCGGTGAAACGCAAAACCGTCCGCATTACGGCGCCGGTGGGCCTCATGCGACTGGCAACCGGCAACTGCGACGGTCTGCGCCTGACGTGCGTCACCAACTCGGTGAAGCAACGCGTTCAGGTCGAATGGACCGCCGAGGACGTGGCGCCGGCCAAACGCGAAGATATGCTGCCGCCCTGGTGGAGTTTCAATCCGACCGTCTTCGCCTCGGCCGGCGACTGGAAGATGTATGCCGGGAGGCTGACGAAGGCCTTCAAGACGGCGGCGGCGCAGGGGCGCACGGCCGCCCGCGAGGCCCGGCGCCTCACGGCCGCAGAGAAGAGCGATCCGGCCAAACTGACGGCGATCCGCGATTTCATCGCCCTGCGCGTACGCGAGACCGAACCGGGCCTTGCGGACATGCCGCAGGACCGGATCACGCCTGCGGATCAGACGCTCCGCGACGGCTATGGCAACACGACCGACCGCGCGGTCCTGTTCTACGCCATGCTCGATGCCGCCGGGTTCGACCCCGAATTCGTTCTGGCCTCGTCCACGCCGGCGATCGCCGAACTGGCCGCGCGCGTGGGCGCCCTGCCCTCCGCGGGTGTGTTCGGCCAGGTGCTCGTGCGAGTGCGCGACCACGCCGCGTCAGACAAAACGGAGCGCTGGATCTACTTGAACGACACCGATCAATACGCGGCCCTCGGCGCCACGCCTCATGCCGGCGCCTTGGGTCTGTTCCTGCCCTCGGGCGCCATCGCGGAAGTAGTTCCAGCCAGGCCGGACGTCGCCGAAGCCCGCTATTGGCTTACGATCGAGCCCAGCGGCGATGTGCTGCTCAAGAAACGGCAATGCCTGTACGGAACCGCCTTCGGGACGGAACACAAACGTTTCGCCGAGATGACTCCCGAGGAGCGGCGTCGCTATCACCAGGAGTTGATCGCCTTGCTATCGCAAGGTGCGGAAACAAACGGCGCCTTGACGACGGACTTCGCCGTTTATCCCGGGGTGATCGAGTTTGCCGTGCGCCTGCCGCGTTATGCGGTGGCTGACGCAGGCTATCTGTACGGCACCTTCCCGGAGTTTCTCGATACCGTGCTCGACGTAAAGGCCGACACCCGCGCGAATCCGCTGTTGCTTTACAACCGATACGAAAAGAAGCTCACGCTGGAAATCGCCATTCCCGCAGGCTATCGGGTGGAATACCTGCCGGCGGACACCCGCGTGCAAGATGCAGCCGGGGCCGGACTCGACCTGAGCGCTCAGGCGCGTGTCGAAGAGCGCAAGGAGGGCCGCACCGTGGTCGTGGAGGCCCACGCACTGAGGGGGCCGGCCATCGTGCCGGCAGCGCGTTACAGGGAGTTGCTGGAACTCGATGAGGCGCTCTCCCGAAAGCAATGGCGCACCCTCGTATTGAAGGCGGAGGAAGGCCTCACGGAGCGGCGTTGATGCGGTAAAACCGCTGTGTGACGCTACTGGGCGGCGGCCGGTTCGTGTCGCCGAAGTCGGTCCAAGTCTGCGTGGTGGATCCGCTGAGGAGACTGGTGGCGTTTAGGAACGGCGACGCCGGGAACAGCCGGGCGGCCCACTCCACATTGAAGGTCAGCCCCGACGCCGACGGCCACGCCAACTGGACGGTCGACGCCGTCGGCCGCGTCAGGGCGTCGAGTCGCACGGGGACCTGCACGAAAGCGCCGCTCCCCTGCAGGACGACCGCACCGTGCCAGGCATTCGTGCTCACATAGTAAACGCGGGCGCCGGGGCTGATCGTCAGCACGCCCGCGCCGGACAACGCCCAGACATAGCAGACGTTGGTGACCGTCGCCGCGCTTTCGACGTCCAGGGCTCCCAGCGCGCGGTTGTCGGAAAACCCGGCCAAACTGGCGCCGCGGTCCTGGGCATCCAACTCCAGCCGATGCACTCCACCGGTGGCGAAAGATAACGTCGCATGCAAGAGACCGGGGCCGGCATTGGTACCGGAATAACTGAAGTTGCCGGGCAGCGTCAGGGCGCCGGCCCGCCAGTCGAATCCTGGGGCCAGGCTCAGTGTGCTGCCCGACGCCAGGACGACCGTATCGACTTGCAGAGAGCCGTTGGTCAGGGTGAGGCGACCGACGAACACTTGGACGGCGCCGGTCGCCGTGACGCTCCCCCCGTCGACGATGAGTTCGTTGCCCGGCCCCGGCGCGTCCCGGCCCACGGTGATCGAGCCGCACTGCGCAACGCCACCCTGGCCGACATGCACGACGTTACTCGAACCGTCGCCCCCGATCGTCAAGTCTTGCTGTACCCGGAAAGTCGCGTTCCCGCCCTGAACGTCGATCCGGTTCCCGACCCCTTTGTCGAAATCGCCCACCACGGCACTCCCGCACGCGACCGTACCACCGTTCGAAACCACCAGGCTGTTGTGGCCAGCGTCGATGCCGACGAAGAGTCCGGCGGTGTTCGTCCAGCACGCGCCAAGTCCGGTCACCTGAACGGCATTTGAGGCGGCCGTCGAGCGCGCGCCGATCAGGCCGAACGCGCTGCTGACCAGCCCGGACGACTGGATCGTCAAAGTATTCGCGGCGCCCGCATTGCCGACGACCACGTACTGGCTGTTGCTCCAGACCGAACCGGAGTCCGTGATCGTGACGACATTGCTGTTCGCATTGGTCGTGGCGCCGAGCTCGCCGTATTCGCCCGAGACGCGGGCGCCCGCCGACACAGTCAGCCTGTTCGAGGCGGACCCGTATCCGATCGTGAACCCATAGCGATTACTCCACACCGAGGTGGCATCGCTGACGGTCGCGGTATTGCCGGACGAGTCGGGATAGAAGCCCAGAACGGTCTCCAACGCCCGAACGCTGCCGCCATTCCGCACCGTGACGGCGTTCGCCGGCCCGTGCCGGCCCACGGAGAGGATGCGCCGGCTCGTCCACGCCGAGCCCGGGTTGGCCACAGTGACGAGGTTGGAGCGCGAGGCCGTTTGCAGGCCCAGCAGTGCCTCCTCGTTCGCGACCGCAATCCCGTTCGTTATCGTCACCCGGTTGCTGCCGCCGGCGTCGCCCACGACTAGATCAGCGGTGAGATTCGTGGCCGTCTTGAAGATACGATTCGTATTGCTGGCCGCCCAGGCGGCATTCGTGTAGAGGGCCACCGGTTCGTCCCGGGAGAGCGCGAGGTCGGAGACGAAGGTGTAACCCACGCTCGCGACTTGCCGCACGATGTTCGTGAGATTCGCCACGCCATACTGGGGATGAAAGTAGAATCCAACCACCGCGTCACGCACGACACTCAGCCGCTTGGCATAGAGAATCTTATTGGAGACGGACAGAGCCATGCCGTTGCCGTCCGTACCGGATGTGGAAAAGCGGTCGATATTCTCCGGCAGGAAGGTATTGCCGTAACAACTCTTTTGGATGACGTAGGGAAACCACTGGTCGCTGTAGCTCGGGTTGGTCGCCGACACGGCGCTCAAATTGGACTTGCTCACGCCGTCCGCGAAAGCCGCAAACACGCGCGCCCGTTCGTGCGAGTAACGATACGTCTCGGAAAAAGCGGGGTAGTCGTCCAACGCCGCCTCGTAGTGGACCGTCTCCCAGCAGGTGACCGGAAAGGCTGACCTCAACAGTTCCGACAGGCCATTCGTCACCCGTCCGGCACACCAGTCCCAGGAGTCGTAGGCGAGTGGTGAGGCCGTGTTCGTACACCAAAACTCGTAGCCGCTGCCGCTCTCGGCATCGCCGCTCTCGTGCGTGTAGCCGTGGTCCGTGAACTCGCCGCCGTCGCGCTGGACGCCGCACAGGACCCGCAGGAACCCACGATTATCCGACATGCTCAGGTCGGCCGGATAGCCTTGGTTCGTGTATGTTCCTTGCGGATCCCGGTAGCGCGGAATGATGCCAAACGTCGCGTTTATGCCCAGACCGCGCAAAGCCGTGCTGACGGCCGCCACGGCACTCGTGTCGGTCAAGGCCGGCGCGATATCCTCGATGCGGGCCAGACCGCGATGGCTGAAATTCGTTCCCGACCCCAGTATGTCGTGCAGCAGATCGGCGAGCACGAGACTGCGGTCGCCCAACTGCTGGGTTGTGAGCGGATCGTCGGCGATGTACCAGAAGTTCGACGCCCGCACGGCATATGGCGAGGTCAAATGCTTGGCCGTGTTGGTTGCGATAGCCAGTTTCAGGACGAAATTGGACACCGAGATCTGCACCAAGTCATCAATCTTGGCGAGGCCGTTGCTCTTATAGTAAACGGCGCTGTAGCCATTCGCAACGTTACCATCGGTGTAGTGGATGCCCAAGCGGTTGGCGCCCGAGGTGACGTTGGGCAATTGCCAGAGATTGTAGTGCAACCACACGACCGTGGTGGTCGACGCCATGACATCGTTCAGAAACGCGCCCGGAATATTCGTCGGGTCAAACGCGGAGCCGATGTAGAACACCGCCATGTAACGTTTGAGTTGCCCCGTCGTGTAGGAGGCAACATTCGTAAACTCGACCGTGGTCTTGAAGTGGCCCAGCAGATTACGCAGGGCATTAACCCCGATTTTGCCGCCATTATCGACTGCGTTCGTCTGATCGTAATAGATCATTACCGGCGCGTAGGGGACATCGGCACGAAGGGTCGCCGGGATGATACACAGGACAGCCAGGAGCAAAGCTCGCCCGACCCCAAGCTTCCATCCGCCCATCTGTTGGCCCGTGCGCATAAGCTAACACTAAAGCTAGCACATTGGGGGTTGGCATGGCGATGCCAAATCCGTCCACAAGGGACGCGCAGTGTCAGACCTGGGGGGTTCTCATCAGCCGGTGATCCCGCGCATGGTGCGAATGCCGGTGGATGAGGTTGTTGGCCTGCAGCAGCGCCGTATCCGCCAGGATCTCAGCCGGAGTGCCACAGGCCGCCATTCGCCGGTCCTGCCCGAAGACATAGACCTTGTCGGCAATATCCTCGAGAATGTGCAGATCATGGGTGGCCGTAACGATGGTCTTGCCGGTACCGGCAGCGGTCGCCAGCATCTCGATCAGGTGTGTGCTGGTGAGGGGATCCAGCCCCGCCGTGGGTTCGTCCAGCAAAAGCACGTGCGGATCGATGGCCAGCACCGTGGCAAACGCCACCTTGCGTTTTTCGCCCACGCTCAACTGATGCGGCGAGCGGTCCAGGAGCGGGGAGATGCCGAACGTTTCCACCAGCGCTTCCAGCCGGGTCTTGACCGTTGTTTCATCCATGCCCAACTGGAGCGGCCCGAACGCGATGTCCTCGCGGACCGTGGGGCAGAAGAGTTGGACGTCTGGGTTCTGAAACACCAGCCCGACATTCTTCCGGAACTCGAGGGTGAACGCTTCGTCAAGGAAGGCCGCTTCCGTCAGGACCCGGCCTGCGTACAGGATGGTTCCCATGTCGGGAAAGATGAGACCGTCCAGCAGGCTCAGGAGCGTCGATTTGCCCGACCCGTTCGCCCCCAGAAAGGCGATTCTTTCACCGCGCGAAAGCGTCATGTCAATCCCGCGGAGAGCGGGTATCCTGCCCTGGTAAGCGTAGTGGACGTCACGGCACTCGAACAGCGGCCCGCCTGTTATTCCGAGCGGCTTCATGCCCGGGTCCTGTGCTCCACATATCCCAATAACAGCATCACGGCAACGGCGGCGAGCAACCAGCACCAGTCACGCGGCCGGGTTCGAAAACGATCCAACGCCACGGGTTCGCCCCGGAATCCGCGCGAAACCATGGCATGATACACCTGTTCGTTCATTGCATACGAGCGCATCCAGAGATGCGCGATGTTCCAGGCCACAACCCGTTGCCCCTTTCGATAATGGATCCGCGAACCGACCCGACTCTTGATAGCGCGGTGCGTGTTCTCCACCATCTCGACGAAAAGATAAAGGTAGCGGTAACACATCCCGAGAACCATCACGAACAGGTGCGGAATACCGAAGCAGCGCAAGGCCTTGAGCAAGTCGAAGTGTCGCGTTGTCATGCTCAACAGCACCACGAGCGATACCGACGCCAGGACTCGCCCCACGAAGAAGCCGGCCGACATCACGCCCTGCCGTGTAATGTGAAAGGCGCCAGCCGACAGGATCGATTCCCCCGGGGAGACGAAGCTGAACATCGCCGGGATGGCGATCAAAAGGGAAAACAGGGGGATGAAGATCCAGGTCCTCTTCAGAAAAGAGCCCAACTTGATCCGTGAGACCGCTGCCAGCAAGACGGACAGCAGATAAAGAACGCCCAAAACCGCGAGACTCCGCGTGAACAGCACGAGGAGGAGCCCAAGCAGGACCATGACGATCTTGACCCTTGGATCTAGAGACTGCAAAACGCCCGGCAGCCCGGCCGTCTCGTCGGCAAAAATCGCCTCCCTGAAAAAAGTCAGAGCGCCCCGGATGGAGCGCTCTGCGAAATCCTTCCCCGCCATCGACCTCACTCGCCTTTCTTTGCCAGGCACTTGCCGATCGCCCACGCCACAAGGGTGATCGCCGCAACGCCAAGAATGGCGGAGACGACGTACGCAAAGCTCAGGTGCGTCAACCCTTTCTCTCCCCAGCCTTTGAAGGCATAGTCCGGCATCGGGGCTTTCCAGAGTTCGCCGAGTCGCCCCAATCCTTGGGGAACATAGCCAACCATCTTCTGGATTTCATCCGATCCCCACTCGCCCCAGGCGCTGCCGGCCTTGAAATGGTCGGGCAGAATAAGACCGAGCGGGGAAAGCAGGATGAAGACACCGAGAGCGACCCACAACTTCGTCGTCAGCTTCATGAGCGGCCCTCCCGGCCCAGCATCTCCGGCGCTTGTTTCTGAAGATACTTGACCACCAGTGCGGTCACCAGGGCCTCCACCCAGCCGAACACCAGCAAGTGACCGGCGGTCATCGCCGGCACGGCGACTCTGAGACCATACGGGCAATAGAGCGCCTGGCCGGTCGCCGTGTGGCAAAGGTGTGGTTGCAGGCCGAACTCCACGCCGGCGCACAGGGCGGCCACGTTGATGCCGACGTACCCGGCGATGAAGGCGGCCATCGTGCGGCGGTTTGACGCCGCCTGACCGGGTCCCGCGATCAACCGGTACGTGTAGTAGCCGACGAACGGAATAACCGTTGCCATGTTAAAGCAGTTGGCCCCGATCGCTGTGATGCCGCCGTCGCCAAAGAGCAGCGCCTGAATAGCCAGCGCGACGGTGATGGCAATCATGGCCGCCCAGGGCCCGAGCAAGATCGCCACCAGCACGCCGCCCACGGCATGCCCCGTTGATCCCCCCGGAATGGGGACGTTGAACATCATGATCACGAAACTGA